>JAHQWA010000470.1 GCA_019634045.1 Saprospiraceae bacterium | reverse complement strand
TTTTCATAAAGCTAGAGACTAGCCCAAGCTTCTGTTGACGCAAGGCCCGGCTGGTATGAAAGATTCTTGCTTCCGAGATGAATTAGAAAAGCATCTGGCTCAAGCCGCTGAGAATCAGCGCGAGGATGATATTGAGGAGGAGGCCGTCTCTCATCATCGTTCGCTGGGGGATTTTCCCGCTGCCTTGAAGCATATAGATACAAGTCTAAGTTTAAATCCGCTTGCTCCAAATCACTTCTATACGAAAGCCAATATCTACTATCTACAAGGCGAATTTGAGAAAGCCATTACCTTACTGGATAAGGCTTTGACTTTGGAGCCGGACTTTGTGGTGGTGATAGAATTGAAATTGGCTTGTCAAATTCAAGCAGGCCTTTATGAAGGGCTTAAGGAGTCCATGACCAGGTATGATAATTTACGTGTGCCAGCACTATACGAACTAATGTATAAGCTTATTTGGGAGGATAAAAAGCTAGATAGAGACGAAGTTCAGGATATGATCCATCGAGTCCAACAGACTCAGCCAGCACTACTTTTTGCCTGGGATTTATTTCTCCTGATTCATTGTGGAGAGGAAGATGAATCTATGAGATTACTGCAAGAAAAGGTGGCGAACAAGGTGGGGCAAATTATCAATTTTAAACATGATCCCTTCCTACAACCCCTTCGACACTTGAAGGCTTATGATGCCTTAGTTCAACAACATTTTTCCGTGGACAAACTTGCTGCGCCTGCGCGGCAAATAAATACACAGAAGGCCCTCCTTGATGGTGCAAAGGCTAAACAGTATACGGAGCTTCTTCTTACTAAGATGGAACAGGAGAAGCGCTATCTGGCTCCCGATCTCAACCTTAGAGAACTAGCCAGAGAAATTGACTTACACCCCAACAAACTATCCTGGCTATTGAACAACAAATTGCAAAAGAATTTCAGCGATTTTGTAAACAGTTATCGCCTGAGAGAATTTCAGGTTCGCGCGCTAGATGAGCGATATAGTCACCTTAGTCTCTTAGGATTAGCCTACGAAAGTGGCTTTAATTCTAAGTCTGTTTTTAACGAGTATTTTAGAAAAGTTACCGGCCTCACACCCAGATCTTGGGTTAAGCAGCATTCAGATTGAACTTGGCGTACCTCGATTAAAACCTACACCCTGTCAAAAGTCCGGATTTTCACCTTGGCGTCCAGATAGATGTTTCCGGACGAACGAGATAGTGACAGCTGATAACTTTGAACCATTCATTTGCAAATCATTAAACCCAGAAAAATGAAAAATTTGAATGTGAAAAGCGCAGCTATTTCTGCCATTGTTATCTACGTATTAGGCGTATCTGCCTTCATCGGTTCTCACTTCGTTCCCCTCATGTCGGATCCTGAACAACAGGCTAACCTAGTATTACTGTGCACGATTATTCCTGCTGCGGCCTTTGGTGCTTTTCTATATTATCGGAGAGGGCATCAAACACACGGAATTCTGTTAGGAGCTTTTCTGTTTTTATTGACTATTGTGCTGGACGCGCTCATTACTGTTCCCCTATTTGTCATTCCTGCTGGAGGAGATCATATCTCGTTCTTTACTGATCCAGGGTTTTGGCTAATTGGTTTAGTGTATGTAGTAGTGGTCACTGCCTTCTACCAAAGCTATAAGGCTCGGCAGGCTCGTCGTATGAGTAGCATTTAGTTATAAGTATAAATCCTACATCAGTTCGAGCCTGACGACAATATCTATTCAGCAGGACGATGGTATTGGCCCTTCCTACATTTTTACATTCTAAAATTTTCAAAATGGCGAAGTTAGTAAGCATGGCTCACCCTGATCTATCATGGTCTGAGATTAAGAAAGATTCTTACAATAATGAGGGAGGTGTTCCAGTCGACACTTTATTAAATGACTTTACCTTGAGTTTTGAATACTGCGGCTGTGAAGTATCACACCTTCATGTTTTCTATGGAGCGATGCACGAGTCTAGTGAACGAGTCATAGTCAATAATGCGAAAGCCTATGTGGATGCTTGCTTAGATCAAGAAGCGCTGGTTTGCAGCTAGCAGAAAATGGAATTACTCTTTAGTCCACTCCACTCGATTAACTACAATCTTTCCGTTGTTTACCACCATCAGAGGATCATGTATCGCTTTTATATGCTGAAGAGGATTGCGTTCCAGGATTAACAGGTCAGCATCCATACCCTCGGCTATTTGCCCAGTATGATTGTCAATTTCGAGGAACTCAGCAGCTGCGGAGGTAGCAGCGGCTATAGCTTCTGCATTACTCATGCCAATTCCAACTAACTCTTCCAGCTCTAGGCCTAGACGCATTACACTATTGGGGTTGTAGCCGGTGTCGGTAGAAGCAATGATTTTAACGCCCATTTTATAGGCTTTGGAGGCAGTTTCACGGATGCGAGGAAGCATATGTCGACCTCGCACTTCCAGGAGAGGTTGATCATAATCGCCACCTGGCTCTACTAGGTCGTTGACAATAGCGATGGTCGGAACCAAGTAGGTCCCCCGTTCCAGCATAAGTTTGAGGGTTTCTTCACTCAGGTAAGTGCCATGCTCAATGCTTTTTACACCTGCGAGGACGGCTGCTCTTCCTCCTTCGTCACCATGGGCATGAGCGGCCACAGGGATGCCGTATTCAGCACCTACTTGAACTAAGATCTTTAATTCTTCCTCTGTATAGTAGGGCTCACGAGGATCGGTTTGTGGTAGGCCTGCTCTTGCGGTGGCATTGGTTTTGATCCAATCCACTTTTCTGGATATTAGTGCCTCTGCCATTTTCCGAATCGCAGCTTCTCCTTTGATTCCGTCCTTCATCAAATGAGAAAGCTCAGGAAAATTCAAGAAGAAACCATCATCGGGTGTGGGGCGTACATGGTAGCCTGCGGCTAGAAATTCTGGAGTTTGCAATGTTCCCTGTCTAGCCAATTCTCTCATGCCGACATCCGTGAAATGTGCTACGCCCATACTACGTACGGTAGTTACTCCCGAACGAAGGGCTGTCTCGGCAGCTGCAAAAGAGCGGATATGCACGTGGGCATCGATCAGACCCGGCATAATGTATTTACCATTTAGGTCAATCACTTTGCCGCCCCTGGGTATGCCTTCTCCGTCTTTGATAATTTTACTGATCTTGCCGTCTTCAATAATTACCGTAACATTATTGATGGGCTGGTCAGATTTTCCATCCACGACATTAGCACCTTGTAGTACCAAGGGCTGAGTATTCAGTGTGAAGGTCGCGGCCAGTAGAAGAAGGAGAATTAGTAGGCGAGAAGAAGCTTGAGAAGGTTTGGAAGTGCAAGGCATGGTTTTTCAATTTGATGAACGGCACCTTAAATTACAAAATTTACTTAGTGCATCGTACTAAGAGAGGACTTGTGGTACTAGGATTAGCTAGATTTCTGATCCGTTGCGACTTTGATGTATTTAGAATTGTACTATTTTTCGGCTGTAGTCTTCTGATCTAATAATTCTTATTCTATGTCAAAGCAACTCGTTTCCTCTGGCTCCAAGATGGAAGGCCCCATCGGATTCTCCCGAGCCGTTCGAGTCGGCCCCTTGATTGCGGTGGCGGGCACTGCCGCCATTCAGCCGGATGGTTCCACTGCATGTCCTGGGGATGCCTATGGCCAAACCTTATATTGTCTTTCCATCATCCAAAAGGCAGTAGAGGATGCTGGGGGTTCGCTGGCTGATATCTACCGAACCCGGGTGATGTTGACGGATATTAGTCAGTGGGAATTAGCGGCCAAAGCGCATGGTGAGTTCTTTAGTGAAATTCGTCCTGCTTGTACCTTTATGGAAGTGAAGGGATTTATTCAGGCCGATTGGTTGGTGGAGCTGGAGGCGGATGCGATGGTGTGCTAAACTTTTCACCTTGGTGGAAAATATGGCTGGCATTGTCCCCCCCTTCCCTCGCCATTGTTGGTGTTTTTCGCCGACAGGTGCTATCGCTTCCTCAACACATCCAAGATTTCCCACCACCAGGCGCTATATTTCCAAACGGCATGATAAGGCGTTTGTTGAGCACCGAATTGACGGCGAACCCGTTCAATAGGTTCGATCATGCTGCCCAGGAAATCGAAGGTCGGGAGCTTAAGTTCTTGGCTGGTGTATTGGATGAGTTGCCAGGCGAGCCAAATGCCTCCGCCCTGAGATCTAAAGGCGGGATCATCGCCAATGATGGAAAGGTAGGAGGAGGTTTTATCCCAAAGTAAAAGTGCCGTAGAGTGGATTTTTTGGTCTTGATCCACTGCATAAAAGACCTTTCCAGCTTCGTACTGCTCAAGCATGGTGATCAAATTTTTCAGGTAGGCTTCCGAGAAAGGGAAAGGCATTTGTTGCCGTTGGTAACTTAGGGCAGCAACTCGGTAAAACTCCGTCATTGGGAGATCGAAGCGCATTTGAAGCACATCGGATGCTTTAGCAATTTTTTGATTGCGGTAGTCTGCACTAATACCAGCATAAATTTGCTGCAAATCGTCTAAAGGTGTGAGGCGGTAGGAGTAATGGGTTTGCTGCCGGAATCCTTGCCAGTAGAAGGGTAGCCAGTTCGTATAGTTGTAGTGAAAGTTTTGCTTGAAATAACTGAGCTTTGGAAGCTGTTCGATCAGCTGACGAAGAAGTCTGGCTTCGTGTTTGGTCTGTCGATATTTCGGCAGGATGTAGGGGCCCAGGAACTTAGTGAGGTGTGGCATCGTCACATATTGGATTGGCCCTTTACGTTTCAAGAAGTAGGGTAGGGTGGCTGCAATTTCTCCCCCCTTTTCGACCAATATAACCTCCCAGTCTCCACCTTGGCATACTACATCCAAGTACCAGGCCTGAGCAAAGACGGGGAGGTCTTCAGCTGTTTTACAAAATTGTCTATATGTTTCTTTGTGGGTCACTATTGCGTTAAGACAGGAATTGCTCCTCGCAAAGTAACACCTATTTGGCGAATATCATTCAACAACTCTTCGAAATCCTCTGTTCTACTCCGGTGATTGGCAATCGCTACTCGGATGCAATAGCGGCCAGCTAAAGTAGTGTAACCCGGGGCCGATTTCCCGGATTCTTCCAATTGGATCTTAATCTCTTTATTGATAGCATTTAGTTCCTTAAGCGTCAAGTCCCCTGGGTTGTAGCGGAAACATAGGATGTCTAAGCCGATCGGTGCTAGTTGCTCCATATCTGAACTTGCGGCAATTAATTCGGCCAAATAATGAGCTTGATTTACATTTTTGGTGATCATGTCACCGAATCGCTCGGTGCCGTGTTCCTTGAGAGACATCCAGATTTTCAGGGCCCGAAACCTTCTTGATAATTGAGGCCCATATTCGCTAAACCAGAGATCTCCTGCTGCAATTCCTCTCGTATTTTTGGCTAGATATTCCGGAATGAGGGAAAAAGTCTTCTTATGGCTCGTACCATTCTTCACCAAGACACAGGCCGCTTCGAAGGGCATATGCAACCACTTATGCAAGTCAATGGCTACGGAATCCGCTCGTTCTATTCCAGACAATTGTGGCCGAACGGTATCCGAAAGCATGGCAATAGCCCCGATCGCTCCGTCGACGTGGAACCAGAGATTCTCTTCTTCACAAAGATCTGCTAAGGCGTGCAAGTCGTCGATCGCCCCGGTATTGACCGTGCCGGAAGTTCCAATAACGCAGATGGGATGCAGTCCCACAGCTCGATCATTTTGAATCTGTTCTTTGAGGGCGCTAAGGTTAATGGTATAATCTGAGTTTACGGGCACCTTTACCAAACTCTCGGTGCCCATGCCCAGTAGTTCTACCGCTTTCTGATTACAACTATGAATTTCGCTGGAGGCATATACCACCATTTTGTGATTGGGTTGCAATCCTTTTTGTCGAATATCATAACCGGCCTTTACATTTCTGGCTACGGTAAGACCGACCAGGTTGGCCATAGATCCACCACTAACTAGCAGACCACCGGAAGAGGCGGGAAATTGCATGATCTCTTTCATCCAATTGACCACTTGGGCTTCCACCTTATTAGCGGCATGGTTTCCGCCGCCAAGATTGGGATTCATAATAGACGCCCAGAAATCGCCAAGGGCTCCGGATAGGGTGCCACTGCCCATATACCAAGCCCAGAATTTTGGATGGACGTTGCCCATAGGGTAGGGGAGTACATTCTGCTGAAACTCTGCGTAAACTTGCTCAGCTGAGCTAGCTTTTTTTGGGACAGTCGTCTCAAAGCTAGCCTGGACTTCATCGGGCATAGGTTGCCAAATGGGCTTTTCGCGAATAGTGGATAAGTAGTCCACGGCATCGTCCACCATTTGATGCATCAGTTGGCGAGCTTCCTCCCAATTGGTGGGATCTAAGGTTTGGTTTGAAGAAGGGGTCGGTCTGGTTTTCATTTTTTTGCGATTTAAATGCTGATTAGTCTCCAATTTCTTGGATAATTATTCAAAACGCAAAAGAAAATGGTGGATATCAGGGTATTCTGATTGGATGGCTACTTTTTTTGAGCGATTAGAAGTCCATCCCGTATCGGGAGAATAAGATTGTTGACTCTAGGGTCGTCTTGTATCTTCTGGTTAAATGCGTGCAGTGCCTGTGTATCTTTATCCTGGCGATTCTGCACTACCTTACCACTCCAGAGGACATTATCGGCGATGATTAATCCGCCGGAAGTGACACGATCAATGATTAGATCATAGAAGAGTGGATAATCCAATTTTCCCGCGTCCAAGAAGACAAAATCAAAATGCCCGGGAAGCTCAGGAATGAGGGCTTCCGCCTTGCCAATGTGCAGCTGTATTTTATCCTGGAAATGGGCTTGTTCTATATACTTGCGGATCAGGTATTCCAATTCGGGATTGGCTTCGATGGTATGGATTAGCCCATCTTCGGGTAGACCTGCCGCCATGTATAAAGTAGCATAGCCAGTGAAAGTGCCAATTTCCAAGACTTGCTTAGGTTGTTTTAATTGACAAAGCATTTGCAACAGCTGGCCTTGCAAATGCCCAGACAACATTTGCGGAGCCAATGTCTTTAAGTGAGTTTCTCTTTCCAAGGCCTCCATGAGGGGGCTAGGAGGAGTGCTTAAGGCTTCGCAATATTGCGTTAGTGAATCTACCGGTCTGCTCATTTCTTTTTGCTGTATTTTTGCTTGAGGTAGTCCCCCAAGTTGTCCAATTTTTGATTCCAAAACCTTTCGTATTGACTGACCCATTCTGAAACCTCCTGGAGGGGTTCCAGACTGGCATGACAGAACCGTTCCCTCCCATCTTTATGTACCGCAATCAATCCAATGTCTGTAAGCACCTTCACATGCTTGGACACAGCCGGGCGACTCATGTCCGGGAAACGCTCTGCAATAGCATTCATAGGCATGGCCTCCTGAGTCAAAAGGCTGATGATCTGCCTGCGAGTAGGATCGGCGATTGCTTTGAAAATATCTTTTTCTCTCATGGTCGTTAGTTTTGCGCCAAGTTTCCAAAGTTTAGTCCTAAAGTAAGATTCCAAACGTTAGGCGGATACCTCATCCAGGTAGGCGGGTAGCAATTTTCGCGTGATCTTACGCCAGCCAAAGGTAAGGATCTGCTTGATCATCCAACCATCGAATCCAACAAAGCCGGTGTGACGTAGGTTCACTACGGTGCCATCCTCTATGGATTTTAGGTTCCATTTTACTACAGTAGGTTCCTTCATGCTTCCCCCTAGCCAGCTATAGGTAATGGTGTGTGGTTCGTCAATCTCCAGGATTTGGCAATGTACAATACCATCAAATCCGGGAGCAGGTTTGGTTTTGAATCGGAACTTTTGGTTGAGCGTAAGCTGGAAATCTTCTACCGGCATAAGCCAGGTGTTCATTGCTTTGGGATCAGTCAATGCCAACCAAACTTTATCCGCACTGTAGGGGTAAAATCTTGAGATCTTGATTTCTTGTGCCATGGTTTTGTCTGTTCAATTTGTGGGCAGCGACTTGAAGCTTGCCTGGAATAGATCAGGCAAAGCTTCAAGCACATATCGGTTTATTATTTTGCTATGCGCAACTTATGTGGGCTAGTTTTAGGAATTCGTTCTAAGATGCCCCTAGCTTCCAAGTCCAATTTGACGGTTACGACATACCACGGAATCTTGCCATCGAATTTTCCTTCGAGTTCTTTTTCGGCAATGTCATTCATTTCTGAATAGCTGATCTCTCCGTGTTGGCGAACAATACCTAATAAGGTCTCCGCCATTTGATCGTACCTTCTTTTAAGAATATTTACGCCCTTTTTACCAGCGGGGTGTAAAGTCATGATTTTCTCTTCCATTGTAGATAGGTTTTATTGAGTATTACTTGACGATAGGTGATTTACAATTTAATCATTTTAGCTGCGATCAATCCCACGATTCCCCAGCCGATCAGATAGTCGGCGAGATTGGGGAGAAAATAGGAGGCCGGAATACCGTACCAGTTGGCCAAAGGTAGTTCTACGCAGATGGCTGCGAATGCGCCAAAGAGGGCTACGAAGGACCATTTGGCCCAGAATTGATCTTTGGCAGTTTGGTTGAGCAAAAAAACAACGATGGCTACACTGAGTAGGTTGTAGATGAAACTCAACAAGAATCTACCGCCAGAGAAGGCCGCCCTTCCAGAGGGGTGAGCAATCAGTAAACTAACAACGGGACCGTTGGCCGACTTTTCCGATACCTTACTAAAGTCTCCATCTTCCGGTATACCTGGAAAGTGATAAACGCCTGCAGCAGGTAACTGCTGGAGAAACTCAGAAGTTGGGGCGGAGTCGGGGAGATTTGTAAAAGCTTGGTTGTGGAGTTGGAGGCCCATCCATGAAATGGCGTTCCAAAGGAAGAGCGCAACTGCTCCAATCAAAGTGGTTAATAGTAAGTTTTTCATTAGTAGGTGGTTTTATGTAACTTTCTGGTTACAAATATATGTGTAACTTTTTAGTTACGCAATTTTTGTTGACCTTTTTAAGGGAAAATTCTGCTTGAATAATGCTTGATTATAGTGGTGGAGGCTTGGAGGAGTGCTTTATAAGATTCTGATTTTTAGTTGATTAAGAGGTGGTGTTGTTTGTTGAAATTTATACTATAGATCCGCAAATAAAAATTTTAGTGCCGCTTCTTTTTCCTTGATCTTAGCTCGGATTAATAGGTGAAAGGGATGTGATATTTGAAAATCAATACCGTATTTTAGCCTAGCTTTGACGCTCTACTTTTATCAGGGGAGTTGGTGAAAAGTAGATGTAAGCCACTAGAATTCTATAAAACAGGGAAAAATGCAAAAGTATCTTCTATCTATCTGTTGCTTATGTTTGGTAGCATGTCAGCATACTCGAGATGAGCAGGAGCAGGTCGCTGAATCGCCTGGGCCTCCTAATATTATTTATATACTAGTAGATGATCTGGGGTATGGGGATTTAAGTTGTTATGGACAACAAATATTAAAGACACCTAATATAGACCAGTTGGCGGCTGAAGGGATGATGTTCACACAGCACTACGCTGGATCAACTGTATGCGGACCATCAAGAGCATCCTTGCTGACCGGGAAACATACTGGGCATGCTTCGGTTCGGGGGAATCAACCCCCTGGTCAACTCTTATCTCCTGAAGAGGTAACCATTCCGGAGGCCTTGAAATCTGCCGGATATACTACGGGTATAGTTGGAAAATGGGGTGTTGGTCATCCCCCTCCTCCAGATGATCCTGCCAGGAATGGATTTGACCATGCGTATGGATACATCAATATGTGGCATGCCCATAACTTCTACCCTGAGTTTCTGTATTTGGATGGGAAGAAGAAAGACTTGGAAGGTAATGTGACCGATATGAGTTTGAATTATCCAGCTGGCATGCCCGAAGGAACTGGCGTTGCCAAAGAAAAAGCCATCTATACTCTTGATGAATTTGAAACGGATGCCTTATCCTTTATAGAATCGAATCGCGATACGACCTTCTTCCTGTATTTAGCGCTCAATGCTCCACATGCCAATAACGAAGCAGGCTACTATCTGGGCGATGGTATGGAAGTGCCTTCCTATGGGCAATATGCTGAACGGGATTGGCCCAATCCTGAAAAAGGCTTTGCTGCTATGATCGATATCATTGATGGCATGGTAGGCAAGGTGATGGCTAAACTGAACGCCATGGATATAGATGAAAACACTTTAGTGATCTTTACGAGTGATAATGGCCCGCATCAGGAGGGAGGACATAATGCTGACTTCTTTGATAGCAATGGTCCATTGCGAGGTAAGAAACGCGACTTGTACGAAGGGGGAATCAGGATGCCCATGTTGGTCCATTGGCCTGGGAAAATAACTGCAGGCAGCAGCACAGACCATGTTTCAGCCTTTTGGGATATTTTGCCCACCTTTTGTGAGATAGCCAAGGTTGCAATTCCTGATGGAATTGATGGCAAATCTTTTTTACCCACCTTACTTGGCCAAGAGGGCCAAGACAGGCATGAGTATCTTTATTGGGAGTTTTATGAAGCGGGTGGTAAGCAAGCTGTTCGTAAGGGAGATTGGAAATTGGTGAAACTCCACTTGAAAGACCCCGATAGGGTTGTGGAGACAGAGTTGTATCAGCTTACAACGGATAGGAGTGAGATTAAAAATGTAGCGGGTAAGCACCTGGATAAGGTGGAAGAATTAGAAGCCTTATTGCAAGCCGCACATACACCGTTTCCGGGGATCTCGCTATTTGATAGATGAGGAGACCACAGATGACCGCCCCTCTTTCCTGGTTGATAACATGATTTTCCTGCTTCACGTTTAAGCAATGGACATCGGTCTGGTTTCTGCTTAGTTTTGGACTATCAATTCCAAAAAACCAGCACCAATGAAAAGTCTTAGTTTGTTTCTCCTAATCGCGATCCTGAGCACCTGCATGGCCTGCCAAAAGTCAACACACATGGAGATAGAAGAAGCCACTCAAAATCTTGCAGGAGAAGTGGCTGGGGTTTACCTCGGCACTTTGAGTTATAATGATTCGCTCTTCTTTGATTATACCTTCACCGTGACCAGGCTTGCGGATCAACTTGTATCGGCAAAGGGAGAGGATGATCGCTTCCCTGAAATAAGGAGTGAGTTGAAAGAAGCACCGGAACTTTCTCAAGTCGATTGGATTACGCATCCAGATACCTATCAATTGGATAGCACTTTTACCTATGTGCGGTCTTCTGAACACTTGACCGTGATCAGAAAGGATCATGCGGTAGAGTTCTTCGGATATCGGCAGGATTAGCGGGAATGTGGAGGTCAAGCTTGTTTCAATTTCAAGCAAATGGGCCGAAATTCAGATAGGAACAAAGAAAAAAGATAATTTTTTAGCGAAAAATTATCTTTTTTTTGAGTTAGAACGGGAGGTTTTGAGTCATTTTAGACAGCTTGAGTGGTTAGTGTTTTGTTTAATTATTTGATATACATTTGTTTATGTAGTTTTGGATAGAGTTTGTGTTTACAGTAAAAAAAGTTTTTGTACTTCCTTAGGTTTTAACATTGTATCATATTTGTATTGTCAACGATCAAAAACGATTGATCAACAAGATGTGAAGCATAAATGCATTCACTTTTTGAATAGCAATGAATTAATCCCACGAATTACGATCATAATCTCATGAAAGAATTTATAGGGATATCAATGGATATCCTTATTTTTTGGTATGTAGATAGCCTCTCAAAGCTCTTTAGAAACCGCTTAGTACAACTAAGCGGTTTTTTTTATTTTTAAGTAGTGCGATAGTAGATTCTCCCATTTTTTTGCTGCGCCTTTTGCGACTAGAAACTACAGCTTACCTCAAGCTGGCATTAATGCCTTCCAAGGCGGATTTTCCAGGACAGAGATCTTCTTCTTTCAGTGTGTTCAATGGCTGATCTACAGTATTGATCATGTCGTGCAGATCTTTACTGTTTTCATCTATGTACAGTAGACCAGTAAGAATTTCTCCTTGCAGCTTAGCATCCTGTAGTCGCCGCATGGCTGAGGTCCGATCTCTAGGATCCCAATTTGGAGCTAATTTACTCAACATTACTTTTGAACCGTCATGCAGCTGAACGCTAGCAGTACTTCCTTCTTCATAATCTACTAGAATCTCCTCCTGATGAGGAACGAAGTCTAGTACTGAAGTCATCTCAATATGATCCCGGACAAAGTCATAGGATTTGGTAGATCCTTTATTATTATTAAAGGTCACGCAGGGAGATATAACGTCTAGTAGGGCGAAGCCAGGGTGAGAAATGGCCGCTTTGATCATGGGGATCAATTGACCTTTATCCCCAGAAAAACTTCTTCCCACGAAAGTGGCATTCAATTCTAGGGCCATTCCGATCAAGTCAATGGCTTGAAAAGGATTGGCTACTCCTTGCGATTTACTAATCGACCCAAAATCGGCAGTGGCTGAATCTTGCCCCTTCGTCAATCCATAACACCCATTATTCATCACGATGTAGGTCATGTTCAAATTCCTACGAATGGCATGTACAAATTGTCCCATACCGATCGATGCCGTATCCCCATCCCCGGAAACACCAAGGTAAATCAACTCCTTATTGGCCATGTTAGCACCGGTAGCGATGGAAGGCATACGACCGTGGACGGAATTGAAACCGTGAGAGTTGCTCAAGAAATAGGTTGGAGTTTTCGAAGAACAACCAATTCCAGATAGTTTAGCCAAACGATGTGGTTCAATTGACATCTCGTAGCAGGCTTGCACGATAGCTGCACTGATAGAGTCGTGTCCACACCCGGCACAAAGCGTTGATATTGCGCCTTCATAGTCGGCTTTGGCATAGCCTATCTTATTCTTTGGAAGAGCGGGGTGACGAAAGGTGGGTCTTATATAAGTCATTTCTCGTTTGTTTAAGCTGTTTGCACCTGTTACTACTAGGCGTCGATTAATTGAGCTTCTTGGATCAATTTCATGATGCGATCAGCGGTGATCGGCATCCCATCATAGTTTAGTATGGGGACTAAACGATCGGGAGAAACCTCCAACTCATTGATTAATAGCGTTCGGAACTGTGCATCCCGGTTTTGCTCAACGACATAAATGGTCTCATGCTGGGTCACAAAGTCAGCAACATCTTGGTGGAAGGGAAAGGCTTTGACGCGCATTGCATCAAGCAGTATGCCCTCATTTTCTAAGAGTTCCATGGCTTCTAAAGCGGCATAGGTAGTTGTACCAAAGAAGATCAAACCTGCAGGTCTATCATTTTGCTCCCGATAGAATTCAGGGGCAGGAACTAAAGTCTTGGCAGTATCCCATTTGCGCAGCAAACGATCTACATTTCTAACATAATCTGCTCCATCCTCTGTATAGCGAGCATATTCATCCCGTGAAGTACCACGCGTAAAAAAGGAACCTTTGGTCGGATGGGTAGCTGGAATCGTTCGATATGGAACCCCATCACCATCAACATCTAGGTACCGACCAAATTCTACTCCTGCTTCTAATTCTTCGGCACTCAACACTTTGCCCCGATCGTATTGTTGCGCATCATCCCATTCGAAAGGGGGCGACATATGGTCATTCATGCCCAAATCCAAATCCGTCATCAAAAAGATGAGCGTTTGTAGGCGATCTGCTAGGTCAAAGGCTTTACCTGCGAATTCAAAGCACTCCTTAGGTGTACTTGGAAATAGCATGACGTGCTTGGTGTCTCCATGAGAGGCATAAGCCGAGGAAATGATATCCGGTTGCTGAGTGCGCGTAGGCATGCCTGTTGATGGCCCACCCCGCTGCACATTGACCAGTACTGCCGGAATCTCAGCGAAGTAAGAAAGGCCAATGAATTCGTTCATCAGGGAGACGCCAGGACCAGAAGTCGATGTAAATGACCTCGCACCATTCCAGCTCGCTCCAATGACCATGCCTATGGCAGCCAATTCGTCCTCCGCTTGCACAATGGCAAACTTATTTTTACCCGTTTCCGGATCTACCCGTAGTTGCTTAGCGTATTTCTCAAAGGCTTTGGCGACAGAGGTAGATGGAGTAATGGGATACCAGGCCATAAAGGTGGCACCAGCATAGATACTGCCCAGAGCGGTAGCCGCATTTCCATCTATCATGATACTATCCCCTACATTATCTCTTCTTTCCAACTGAATCGATAGCGGGAAGTCGTAGTTTTCCTTGATGTGGTTGATGCCTAGTTCGAGGGCTTTGAAGTTAGGCGGAATGAGCTTGGGCTTTCGCTCGAATTGTTCGCTGATGATATCTTTGATGACCTGGATTTCGATATTAATCAAGGTCGCTACAGCTCCTAAGTAGACAATGTTTTTGAACAGTTGCCTATGCCTTGGATCCGTATAATGCTCCCGACACAATGCAGTCATGGGCACTCCAATAAAATGAATATCGTCCCTTAGGAACTCATCATATAGTTTCTTGGTGTTATCATAGAGCAAGTACCCGCCACTTCTAACTGAGGCAACATCTTTGGCGAAGCTTTGTGGGTTAATGGCTACCATCAGATCTATGCCATCTCTTCGCCCCAAGTAGCCCTTTTCACTGATCCGAACTTCATACCAGGTAGGTAGGCCCTGGATATTGGATGGGAAAATGTTTTTCGGGGAAACAGGTAAACCCATTCGGAAGATCGACTTGGCAAAAATATTGTTTGCACTCGCAGATCCCGTTCCATTTACATTGGCAAAACGAACAACTAAGTCGTTTACCGCACTCACTTTCAGCATACCTTGCTGGCTTTTGTTACATTGTATAAATATTTCATCATGTCCCAGGCGCCGGTGGGGCAACGTTCAGCGCAAAGGCCGCAATGAAGACAGACGTCCTCATCCTTGACCATAACGCGTTGAGTTGGGAGTTGGTCAGAAACGTAAAGATCTTGAGTGGTATTCATAGCGGGTGCACTCAAGTTCAATCGCAGTTCCTCTTCTTCCGCATTAGCGGTAAAGGTGATACAGGAGGTAGGGCAAATATCCACACAGGCATCGCATTCAATGCAACGATTGGTGGTGAAAACGGTTTGCACGTCGCAGTTCAAACAACGTTGTGCTTCTTTGAATCCAGTGGGCTGGTCAAACCCGAGTTCTACTTCTACTCTTCTATCTTGTAAGCTTATTGATTTATCTGCATGGGGTACGAGGTACCGCTCATCTATCACCACAGGACTATCGTAGCTCCACTCGTGGATACCCATCTTTTGACTAATGAGGTTCGTCATAGGATCAGGGCGTTGGTGGACGTCCGCCCCTCGGCAGAATAAGTCGATCGATATAGCCGCTTGATGGGCTTGGGCTACCGCCGTGATAATGTTTTCAGGTCCCAATGCAGCATCTCCCCCAAAGAAAACTTTGGGAAGAGTAGATTGGAAGGTGGTCTTATCTAAGATCGGAATATCCCATTTCCCAAATTCAATACCCAGGTCTCTTTCAATCCAAGGGCAATGATTATCCTGACCAATAGCCATGATCACATCATCGGCTTCGATGAAAACGTCAGGTTCTCCGGTCGGGATAAGGGTTCGCTTGCCGTTCTCGTCGTATTCCGCTCTAACATTGCCGAACAGTACGCCTTTGAGTTTGCCATCTTCAACGACAAATTCCTTCGGCGGCATATTGTTTAAAATCGGGATATCCTCACGTTGTGCATCTTCAATTTCCCAAGGAGAAGCCTTCATGTCTTTGAAGGGGCTACGGACGACTACTTTCACATCCGTACCGCCCAATCGACGCGAAGTTCGACAGCAGTCCATAGCCGTATTCCCGCCTCCGAGCACGATAACTCGTCGTCCGATCTCCGAGATGTGGCCAAAAGCTACCCCCGCCAACCATTCGATTCCGATATGGATATTAGCATCTGCTGCTTCTCGCCCTTTCAATCTGCGCAAGTCGCCTCCCTTCGGCGCTCCTGTACCTACGAAAACAGCATCATAATCCTTGTCCAGGATTTCCTTCATACTCTTCACGTAAGTGTTGAAATGGGTGTGGACGCCCATATCCAAAATGAAATTGACCTCCTCATCCAGCACAGATTCTGGCAATCTAAAGGCAGGGATCTGCGTACGCATCATGCCACCGCCTTTATTCCACTCGTCGTATAAATGGATTTCATAGCCCAATGGAGCTAGGTCTCGCGCGACGGTCAATGAGGCTGGTCCACCACCGATCAAAGCGATCTTTTTCCCATTCTTTTCGGTGGGAGGTGTGGGCATGAGCGACTTTACCTCGCCCTTATTGTCAGCAGCCACGCGCTTCAGGCGGCAAATGGCTACGGGTTCTTCCTCTATTCGGCCTCGCCGGCAGGCCGGTTCACAAGGCCGATCACAGGTCCGACCCAAGATGCCTGGAAAGACATTGGATTCCCAATTGACCATGTAGGCTTCGGTGTAACGTTGGGCTGCAATGAGCCTTATGTATTCTGGGACTGGCGTATGAGCTGGGCAGGCATACTGGCAGTCTACCACCTTGTGGAAGTATTCCGGATCGCTAATGTTTGTCGCTTTCAAACCTCACTCTTTTAATGAATCAACTATTGCAATATAGCGCACTATTGTATAAAACCAAAATAAGGTATCGTCTTTTGGTGAAAGGTTGAAACTTTTGTTGGATTATTTGAAAATTTCTTAAATAATATAGCCTTAGGACAGTCCTAGTTCCTCCCGCCTTTGCCCACCTCGCCTCTCCGCTCGTGCTGCCTCCCCCGCCGATGTTGGTGTTTTTACCAACATCTCTCCTAGCCTTCCCCGACTCCCCTGCCTTCATGGATGTCGCAGATGAAGTGCTCTCCCGCGCCCTGCCTCTAAATAGTAGTCCTCGCACCGGTTTTTTTGGAGGGGTAGAGGTGAATAAAGAGTTTTGAGTATGTTTAAAGTTCGGTCTTTGAGAAGAAAATTATTCATTTTTTGCTTAGCTGAGACGCAGGTTCTGGCTGATAGCAGCGCTATCAAGCCTGGTTCTG
>JAHQWA010000469.1 GCA_019634045.1 Saprospiraceae bacterium | reverse complement strand
TTGGCTGCCTACCGTAATCTCTTGCGAAGTGAAGCCTGTGTATGAGAACACCAGTATGCCCTCAGGTGCAACGTCAATACTGTAGCGACCGTCGAGGTCAGTAACTGTTCCGGAAGTCGTTCCCTTCACAGTGATAGTCACCCCTATGAGGGGTTGCCCATCATCACTGCTGGTCACGAGCCCACCAACCGTCTGCTGTGCCAGCAACGGGGTGAAACACACCGCCAGAAACAATAAAAGTAATGGACTTTTTTTCATAAAGCTAGGTTCTAAGTTCAGCAATAAAGAGTATAAAGGATCAGTGCAGTGACGTAGTAAATCACTGACACACATAATAGCTTCCTAGTGCAGTGACATGACATATCACTAACACGCGCAATAATTATCCAGTGCAGCAACAGCCAGTTGCTGACATAAAATGTCTATTTGTTCGAGTCTTCTATGGTTAGATTTTTACAAAAAAATGCTAGATGATCACAAAACGGAGTTGTACTGTTTAATTTTTCACACTATTTAGAGATATATGAGCGCTTCCTAAACCAACACTGATCTATTGAAAGATAGTATTTTTTTCCGGGCACCGCACGTTTGTCAACATAATTGTCTTAGTATTTAGCAGAAAAGTACATTTAATTTCGTCCTTTCACCCTCTATTTGACAATCAGGAATACACTCTCTGCTTGACTCAGGCTTCCAAATAAGTAGATCTTTATTCAAAATAAACAATACAAACAACTACAAATCAACAGTTTATGTTTAATTTTTTGTATACTGTATACAAAAATACAAAATCTACAGCAGATCCACAGAAAAACTTCCCCCTCTTATGTAGCAGTCGCTTCCCGATAGATGATAGGATGAGGGGCTTAAACTTAGATTAGAATGTAGAATACAATGAGAGCAGAAAGTCGTTATAAGTTTGATCTTAGGTACTGATTCAAGCGGTTGCTTAGATCCTCTAACGTCATCTGAATAGCCCCATTTTCGGCTCTTTTCTGAGTATCTTGATCCGTCAGATCTATAGTGTTATCCTTCGTAACTTGCTTTTCGTGGGTCACGATTTCCGAATAGGGAATAATACCCGTTCGTACATCCATCAACAAGGCCTCCGCCGTGGCATAGGCTTTGGCTTCATCCTTTTTGAATACCTTATAACGGTAATAGATATCGCTATTGATCGAAAAGACGAGAAACAAGTCTGCCTGAAGTCTCACCGCAGATTCCCTTAGCGTAAAAATGTTCGGATTATTACCAATCATCAACTTTGGCATAAGGATTACTCGCTTCACTTTGCTATTAGTTTCTAGTTTCTGCTTAAAGATGTCTACGAAGGACTGTTGCAGCTTAAGAAACTCTTCATTGCTCCAATAGGAAGAATAGTAACGATTTACAGAGCTGGAAGAATAGTTGAGAATAGCTAATCTAACCGTATCCGGCAATTGAATATCACTGGATAATATTCGAGCAATGTCATCTTCAGAGATGGATCGCCCTTCGAAATTAAATAGAGATTTGGATAAAGACTCCGGATCTGCTGCGGGGGCACTAGGTACGGCTGTAGGGACGCGGCTTGAACCACAGCTATATAATCCTGTCAATAAGGTGAGAAAGAAAAATAATTGAATTACCGTTTTCATAGACTTTGCTTTAAAAGAAATTATGGGATAATAAGATGCTGAACTGATTTTAACTCCTAGATGTAAGATCTGCATACAATGGTGTAAGCTCGTCACCTAGAACAATACTTTCGTCAGTTCCACAACGATAAATGTCACTCCCCTCCTGCATGCTTCCCGATTTCTTCTTACCTTTGCAATCTAAACACGCAGAAACCCAACCTTATTTTTGGTTCTTTGTTTTAATGCGTAAGCAGCGTTGGCTATCCGATCTTCGTATTTAATTTTAGCCGGCCATGGTATAGACAAAGAATATTTTTTACACCCTCAGATACTAAAAACCTCTAGTTTTAGGTTAATGGTTACGGAAAATAGCAACGTTTTGGGACTGGATATGGTAATGCCATGTTTAATGTTTAATGTTTAATGTTTAATGTTTAATGGAAGTTAGACGATTCTAAATAGCATTCATCTTACATTTTTCATTCTCCATTATTCATTATTACTACCCTATTCAACCCCCAAATAGCTAGCCTTATCTCCGACACCCAAAAAATGAAGGCTATGCAAAAATATTTCCTCAAAGCAGTAATCGCTTTAAGCCTACTCGTAGGCGCTTGTACCCAACTAGAAACCTTTGATGAGATTGATAAGGTGGAATACGGAGCAGAATATGCCATTCCCTTGATCAATACACAGATCTCTATCGATGAGTTACTAGAAGATTTTGAAGAAAACTCAACGCTTTTCGTTGATCCTGACGGGACACTACGCTTTTTATACAAAGGCAATGTAATCTCCCAAAATAGTGATGAGGTCTTTGCTCCTTTCTACGAGACCTTAGAGACATTCTCCATTATTCCTCTATTCTCCCCAGATCAATCCTTGCCCCTTTACGATCAAAGCGGCTTAGAAATCCAACGGATCGATATCAAGCAAGGTCAGTTCATCTATTACTTCCGAAACCCTCATCCAGAGCGAGTAGAAGTTACTATTACACTACCACAGGTAACGAAGGATGGAGAAGCACTAAGCTTCACCGGAAGCATCCCCCCTTATTCTGGAGAAGGAGATGAGCCCTTCACCACTAATCTTTTTGCAGCAGCGGATATCACAGAATATGAAGTAAACCCTGATGCCAGTGGCAATATTCAGATTACCTACTTTGCACAGGGACAAGATTCCGGAGAATCCTTATTGCTTCCTAGTGCATACGTTAGTTTCCAAGATGTGCTTTTTGCCTATGCTGAAGGATTTTTTGCCAATCAGCTTTATCCTGGTGGTGCAGATACTATCCACATTGACTTCTTTGAGAACTGGACGCAGGGCGAGGTGTATTTTGAGGAGCCTAAGGTGAATTTCTACGTCGAAAACTCCTTTGGCATTCCTACGCAAGCCATTGTAAAGGCATTCGATGTAACTACGGTACGGGCCGAGGTATTATCCATCGAAAGTGACCTAGTGAACGAGGGCATTAATTTCAACTATCCTACCCTCGAAGAGATTGGCCAAACTAAAGCCACTTCCTTTACATTTGATAAAGAGAACTCCAATATTGATCAACTTTTGGGCGCAGGCCCCATCTCCTTGTATTACGATGTAGATATACTGACCAGTCCAGGAAGTGAAACGGATGAACCCGGATTCATTACGGATAGTAGTTTTTATCGGGTTAATGTAGAGGTAGAACTTCCCTTGTATGGTAATGCCCGGAATTTCATCGCTCAAGATACCTTCGCTATTGACTTTTCCGGTTATGGAGATGTCACAGCTGCTGAGTTTAAGCTCGTGACGGATAACGATATTCCACTAGCTGTTGATGTGCAAGGTTATTTCCGAGGAGAACGTGGCATCGTTTTAGATTCTCTCTTCAGCGAGCCAGAAAGAGTTGCCAAAGCCGCTCCTGTTGATACAGATGGCTTCGTTACAGAAACGACCACCCATACCGCATTTGCAGACTTTGTAGATGAACGCTTCAAACCGATCAAAGCCGCCAGGCAATTGCTCATCGTGGCTTCCTTTTCGACTACTAATGAAGGCGAAGTCCCCGTTCGCGTGTTAGGCAATCAAACGGTGGATCTACGGATTGGTGCCAAATTAAAGGTGGAGAGGTAAAATTCTCCTACGGCACAGACCTTCCTTTTTCTCCAGTGGTGAGTTGAAGGAAAGCCTTATTTGTGTAGTCCGCACTATTTGATCGTTTCACAAAAAAACAATCATGTTAAAATATAGAATCGCATTCATCCTGATCGGCTTCGGCGTACTGCCCCTGATTGCTCAGCAGGATCTCAGCACTCCTTTTTACCAAAACCTTTGGCAAGCTAACCGAACGAACCCGGCTTTCATTTCTGACCATAAGATAGTCATCGGCTTACCCGGTATTTATAATAATCTACTTGTCGAGAATATTACCTACAACGATCTAATTATCGAAAGGGATGGCCAGAATATCATTGATGTAGATCGAGGAATAGCTTTATTAGATCGAGATAATCTACTCCGTGAGAACCTCGATTTAGAGACCATTAGTTTAGGCTTTAAAACCGGCAATTTTCAGATTAGTCTCGGACACATGTTACGTTACAATGCCTTTGCTAATTACCCCAAGACATTGCCGCAACTCATTTGGCAAGGAAATGCCCAATTCGTTGGTCAAAATGTGTCTTTCGGTCCTGACCTACAGTTAAACGCTTACCACGAATACAACCTAGGCATAGCCTATCAGGTAGGCTCGAAGCTGACTATTGGCGCAAAAGCCAAGTACTTGAGTGGCGTGGCTGATGTATCTACCGCTCGCACCGACCTACGCTTATCAACCAGTGAAGATGTTTACCAACTTGAGCTAGATGCTGATTACCTAGTAAATTCTTCTGGGGCGCTACAATATGATGGCTTTGACCAACTTGACTTTGACTTTAGTTTCGGTCAAGTGGAAACCGCACAATTATTTTCTAACAACAACGGCTTGGCCTTTGATTTAGGCGTGCATTTAGATCTTGGTAAATTGGACATAGGTATCAGTGCATTGGATATCGGAGGACAAATTGATTGGAAGGAAGATGTACGCAATTATAGTCTACAAGGTCAATTCGAATACCAGGGCTTGAACGTTGCCCAAGGTATACTGGATAGCCAAACAGATTTAGGCAATGCCATTGATACGCTTAGAGAGATTTACAACCCTATCGAAACACAACAATCCTACCGCACTGAACTCCCACTCCGCACCTATCTTACTTTGGGCTATGACCTCACTGACAAAATCAGGTTAGGAGCACTGTTCTACACAGAAAGTTACCGAGAAGAGACCTATGGAGCCTTAGCCCTCAACGGTCAATGGACACTGCACCCTATTCTAACTGTGGGTGCAACCTACGCCTACCGTCAACAGCGGTATGACAATTTTGGTTTGCAAGCCATTGCAAAAGTTGGCCCGGTACAAGTAGTAGCCGCCACCGATAACATCTTTACGGCCATACAGCCGACAGACAGCCATAGTGCTAACTTCCGAGTAGGTTTAAATCTACTCTTCAATAAGGCACAGGAAGAAGATTGGAACGAGCGGGAATCTTTTTTTGAATAAGCTTGTTGCTTTAGTAATAAATCCACTATATTTGCACCGCTTTTGAGGAAAATGCAGCGACAAGATTCAGTTGTGGATCAGTGTATTAACTTCAAAAGCCGTGATGGCGCGGTAGCTCAGCTGGTTAGAGCGCAGGATTCATAATCCTGAGGTCGGGAGTTCAAGTCTCCCCCGCGCTACAAGGAAGTGGCTTTCGAATGTAGGTTCGAAAGCCACTTTGCATTTTATGCAATTGCGTTTACTTCTCACGCACTACATAAGTGCCATTCTCATGTACTACTCGAAAGGTCTTGCCCTTCTCCACAACCTACCTCTTCTTCTATGGAGAGCGATGCCGATGATACTATCAACATCAACCTTCTCCACAGATCATTGCCGAACATTCTTTACCTTAGAGTAATAGATTCAAAACATGGCAAATAATGATCCCAAAAGCAAATCTTTGTTACTGCTTAACACTTTTACTGTATTTGATCCTCTCCCCCCCAACGTATGCTCAGCATAGTAAGATTGATTCTCTACAGCAAATTATTGACAACACCTCTGATGCACTAACAAGAATTGAAAACACCAATTTTCTGGCCTTGGAACTCTTGGAGAGCAAGCCAGAAGAAGCTTTAGAGCATTTACAGCAAATATTTCCTGAAGCAGCAACGCTAGGACATCCTGTTCTTGCTGATATTTCCCATACTATAGGCCGTGCATATCACTCCAACAATCAACTAGATAGTGCTTTAGTAGCCTATGAAAGTGCGTTTTCCCAAGCCCAACAGCTCAATAACTTGGCTATCGCTGTTCGAAGTTTGAGTAATCAAGCTTATGTATACGATCAAAAAAATCTACTAGACAGGGGGTTGATCTTTGCCAAGAGAGCGCACCAACTAGCCAAGGAGAAGAATGTAGGAAAAGAACTACATTGTTTCGCCGCAAATGCCCTAGGTCGTACCTATTCTTTTCGATCTCAATTTGACTCCGCCAGCATTTATCTTCATGAAGTACTTGATATCATGCAAGAGGTGGGAGAAGACAAACGCTTAATTGCAGAAATGTATGTCAATATTGGTAACAATGAATACCGGGCGCAAAATGTAGAAAAATCTCGCGCTCAACATAAAGAGGCACTACGCATTATGCAGGAAATCAAAGACCCACAGGGAATTACTACTGTATATCGGGCGATAGGAGCCATTCATTATTTTGAGGGGGATTTTCCTGAAGCTATTTCTAATTTTCATCAAGCGGTTGATGCATTAGAGGGCACTGAATATTACGATGAAATGGTGACCGGCCTTGACTTTTTAGGAGAAGCCTACCTCACTATTGAAGATTACTCCAATGCACTTCACCACTGGCAGGAAGCAATTGACACTTGGCAATTGGCCTATGCGGATGAGTCAAATGCCGATCTTCTTTTCAAGAAGGGGCGGGTATATTTCCTACAGGAAAATTATCAAGAAGCATTAGAAACGTTGATGACTGCCAAGGATATGGATGAAGCCAATGGTAAACACATTAACGGGGAATGGCATTGGCATATCGGCAAAGCACTGGAAATGCTTGGGAACTTGGAAGAAGCGGCAGTAAACTACCAATTAGCTATTGAACACGCTCCTTATGAAAACATCGAGTATACCTCTTCCAAGAGCTTGATTGGCCTGGCCCAGGTACATGAAAAAAATAACCAACGAGCAAAAGCCTTGAGTTATTTCCAAGAGGCCTATGAACTTGCCGCTGCAAATACTCTAAAAGAAAGCGAGATGCTTGCTGCCGCTGGCTTGTACCGCCTACACAAAGAAAACAGTAATAGCACAAGCGCCCTGAAATACCTGGAAATCAACAAAAACATCCAGGACTCGCTCTACAATGAAGAAAACACTCAGGCCATCACTCGTATGCAGGCCAATTTTGAATTTGAGCGGGAAAAGCAAGAATTGGTTTATGCTCAAGAACAGGAATTGAAAGAGCAGACTAACTTACGTCGTTTTCTTTGGGGAGCCTTAGCATTAACAGGCCTCCTCTTATTCGTTAGTTTGTTGTACTTCCGTTCCAAACAAAAGGCCAATGAAGAACTTAGCCGACTCAATAAAAAAATACTCCAGCAAAAGAATCAATTGGAAGAGCTGGATCAGGCAAAATCGCGCTTCTTTACCAATATTTCACACGAGTTTCGTACACCGCTGACTATTATCAAGGGGATGAATGAACAAATCAGGCAACAGCCCGAAATGCATCTAGATAAAGGCACCCTGATGATAAGGCGCAATACACACAGCCTACTCAATTTGATCAATCAAATCCTAGATCTAAGAAAATTGGAGGCTAATGAATTGAAGCTACAACTCATTCAGAGTGACATCATTGAGTACGTTCGTTTTCTGGTAGAGTCGCATAAATCCCTGGCAGAGCATAATGAGATTCAGTTACACTTTGAATCCGAGCCATCCGCTCTTGTGATGGACTACGATCCAGAAAAGGTACTGCGAATCGTGTCCAACCTATTATCCAACGCGATCAAATTCACGCCGAATGGAGGTAATATCTATGTCCGCATTAAACAAGTGCTTGTTGAAGGCGAATCAAGATTTAGTCTACAGATAGAGGATACGGGCATTGGTATAGCAGAGGAAAATCTGGCCTACATCTTTGATCGTTTTTATCAGGAAGATAATGCTCCTACGCGTTCTGGTGAAGGTACAGGAATCGGTTTGGCACTAAGCCGAGAGTTAGTAAAATTGATGGGAGGACAAATCAGTGCCAGCAGCCAGTTGGAAAAAGGTAGTGTTTTCACGGTCGTACTTCCGATTACCAATAAGGCTCTTGCTACCCATGTTATCCGAGAGGGCAATGAACTTCCCCCTCTTCCCCAAACGGAAAATGTGTTGGAAGAAGTGATGCTGGCTGAAACGATTACCAATGGAGAAGAACGTCCCCGGCTACTCATCGTTGAAGACAACAAAGATGTGCAAGCTTATTTAGCGTCAGCACTGCAAGGCCATTACGATATCGATCTGGCAGACAATGGTGCCATTGGTGTTGAAAAGGCAACCACTCAGATTCCGGATTTGATCATTAGTGATGTAATGATGCCGGAAAAAGACGGCTATGAACTAACAGATATTCTAAAACAAGATGAACGCACCGACCATATCCCTATCATTCTACTTACCGCCAAAAGTGATAGTGACTCCAAAATAAGTGGCTTGGAAAAAGGGGCTGATGCCTATTTGGCTAAACCTTTTGAAGAAAAAGAATTATTGGTCAGGATCGACAAGTTATTAGAGCTTCGCAAGAAATTACAGGAACGCTATACAAATCTCCCGTCCGCTCCCGATCGGCCTACCGTGATTCAAGATCCATTCCTGCAAAAACTATACAATTACATTGAGGAAAACCTTGCAGATGCCACCTTAAATATGGATCGAATGGGTAGAGATATCGGCTTGAGTCGAACGCAAATCTTCCGAAAGCTAAAGGCACTTACTGGAAAATCCCCCTCTGCATTTATTCGTTCGATCCGACTACAAAAAGGAAAGCAACTGATTGAAACAACCAATTTGACCATGGCAGAGATAGCCTATGATATTGGTTATACCTCTCCTGGGTATTTTTCCACCTTGTTTTTGGAAGAATTTAAACTTAGCCCCAGCCAACTGCGCAGACAAAATTCTGCGTCTTAAGTAATCTTCCCACTAACCTTAAGCACGGTCCATGCTAAGTCAACTAGGGTAATAAAACTTCTTCTGTAAGTTGCTCGCAGCACCCGACCAGGCCTCCATTGCTAAAAAATGAAAGCCTGAGTTTACCGGTATGTTCTCCGCTTTTCGGGCATTTCCCAGGCCGATGTAACATATCTTGAATCATTTGCAACAATATTTGAAGCCCTAAAACACCTGTTGCTAACAACTTTGTGCCAGACAAATAGCATAGTGTCTATTTGGAATTCTCATCCATCAAGAAATAACAACTGGCATGATGAAAAGTGTAATTCAGTCCCTGCGACTACCTATCATTTGGAACAAATTAGTTCTACTTATTCCACTCCTCTTTATTAACATCTTAGTTCAGGCACAGTCCACTATAACTTGGGTCGGAGGCAGCGATAACGACTGGCAGAATGCTAGCAATTGGTCTCCCGCTAATGTGCCCACAGTTAGTGATCAAGTCATCGTTCCTGATGTAACCAACGATCCCGATATCATGAGTGGCACCACTGCCGTAGCTCAATCGGTAGTCGTTGAAGCTGGTGCCGTTTTGGACATCCTAAGTGGCAGCTCCCTCACTATCGATGGCGCTACGGATGACGGCTTAG
>JAHQWA010000036.1 GCA_019634045.1 Saprospiraceae bacterium | reverse complement strand
GTCGCCGACTTGGCATTCCTGTAACGATTGTGATGCCAGTGACGACGCCGTTTAACAAAGTTGAGCATACGCGTGCTTTTGGGGCGCGGGTGGTTTTGGAAGGCGCAACATTTGATGAGGCCAAGGCCTATGCTTTCGAGCTGCCCTACCAATTAGAATGTGCCAAACCGACAGAAGAGCGTGGTTTACGACGTGATGAGGTGAGATTAATGGTATCACACTATAATAGTGACCAGGTATTTCATACCCAGTTTCAGCAGATTGAGGAGTTCCTGCAGCCAGGAGATGTCTTGATTGTAAATACGAGTGGGACCTTGAAAGCTGCCTTAGAAGGCTTCCTCCAAGATGGCAAGAAAGTTCGAATTCATTTTTCCACCAAATTGGGGCCTCAAAAGTGGATCGCCGAAATCAGAGAAGTGATTGAAGGAGGGACCAGGCGATATCAAGACGCCCAGCAGGGGGAGACAATCGCCCTGAAAAATGGCGGAAGCCTGCAACTAGCTGCTCCCTACTACGAAATACAGAGAGATAAACACCTAAAACTCTGGGAAACAGAAGTTTCACTACCCATACCACTGGAAGAATACCTGGATCTATACGGGCAGCCCATTCGGTATCAATACATCAAAGAAAGCTACCCGCAATCTTACTACCAAACTATTTTTGCTCAAGAAATGGGCAGTGCTGAAATGCCATCAGCAGGCCGGCCCTTTACACATGAGCTAATCACCCGACTGGTCACCAAGGGAGTGCAGATTGCCCCTATTTTACTGCATACCGGAGTAGCAAGTTTGGAAATAGATGAACGTCCGTATGAGGAATACTATCACGTTGCTCAGTCAACCGCCGATTTGGTCAATTGGGCCAGACAGCAAGGAAAACGGATTATTGCGATTGGAACAACAGCTATCCGAGCCATTGAGTCTGCCACGAATGAAGAAGGCCAGGTAGTCGCACGAGAAGGATGGACCGACGTATTTATCACCCCTGACAGAGGCTTAGCAGTCGTAGATGGACTGCTGACTGGTTTTCACGAGCCCAAGGCTTCTCATCTACTCATGCTGGAAACCTTGACCGGTGCTGCACATTTAGATATCAGTTATCGAGCAGCCTTGGAGCAACAATATTACTGGCATGAATTCGGGGATGTGCATTTGATTTTACCCTAGTGTCTTTTTGGCAATAATGCCAAATCAGGAAAGTGTTTGAGGACTTCGGTCACGGCGCAATCGAAGCGCAGTTGACCTTGGCCCTCAATGATACCGTATGGTAACTGGAACTCATCTAGGTTTTGCTTATATAGTCTAAAAAGGGCCTCTCGATCCTCAATGGAAGCATGTTCTCTCAGTGGATCAGGGGCCCAAGCTATATCCGGACTGCACAGAAGATAGAGGTCCGCCGGATGAGCTAATAGCATTTCCTTTATCCGATCATCTGATCTTCCGAATTTGTATAATCCCCATACTCGCATCACCAATAAAGAAGTGTCACAAAAATAGATCGGCGCATTGTCTAGCTCTAACTTTTGTTCTTCCCGCAATTGCCCTCGAGCAATCGGTACTAAGTCTGATTCCACGTAGGGCCTGGATAGCTCATTTAGAAAGGTTCTGGAATATTCCAACAGATGCGGTACCCCAAAGTGCTTTGCTAAAGCTAGCGCTAAGGTCGTTTTCCCACTAGATTCTGGTCCTGTCAAGGCCACTTTAAGCATGCGTATGGAAGATGAATTTGTGACTGTCGTACAAAGGTCGTAATTTCCTTGCGGACTAGTATAAAAATCATGGACTGCAAAACCTGTGGAGCCACTCTAGTTGGCACTTATTGTCATCAATGTGGCCAAAAGACCATTACAGAACGCTTTACCTTAAGGCAGATATTAAGAGACCTCATCAGTATGATTACGAATGTCGATAATGGCTTCTGGTTTACAATGAGAGCGCTCTTTAGCCAGCCTTCGAGGGTGATCGAGTCCTACCTTTCGGGGGCAACACGTCGGTACTATAATCCTTTTCGATACTACTTCATCATCATTGCGATATCCACCTTACTCCAGCTGAGTTTAGGTGTCTTTGATTTGCAACAAGCTGATATCAGGGAAACACTCAATCCTAATATGTCAGAAGAAGCGCTGCAAATGCAGCTTGCGATCATGGAATATGTTAAGAAGTTCCTAAACATCATCCCGCTCTTAATTCTCCCTTTTATTGCCTTAACCTTCAAATGGATATTCCGCAAACGAAAATGGAATTTTGCAGAACATCTGATCAGTACGACCTTTATATATGCTCAAACGGCCATTTTAGGTTTGATCGCGCTATTAACCTTTTATTTCGCCCCACAATACATCAGCTGGGGATTGCCTATTAGTGTTATACTTTCTGCCTTCTATTTTACGTATGCCTATCAGAAGATATTCGAAATGAATATGGTATCGACCTTTTTCCGATCTCTGCTGGCGATTATCATCGGCTTCATTTTGATGAGCTTGTTCATGGGACTTCTCGGGATTGTCATCGGTCTCGTGTATGCCATAGCGTTTAGGTAAAGGGCAATGGCAAACGGGCCATTTTGACTAGAAGTCATCTCAAAAAGAGAAAACAATTTCTTCCCCCAAGTCGTTTTACAAACATGCATGATATTGAGCCTTATTTCCAATGGCGTGACCGTTACGTGGCAGCTGAAGATCCAGATTCTCCCTTCTTCGGCAGGGTGTATAATGAATTTCAATTTACTCAAAAAGTATATAATTATTTTATTCACCCTCAATGGGATGCCTTCGGATCTGCTACCCTTTACCTCAAGGTTTTGTACGTGGATTACATAGAGGGAATGGCTATTATTGAGTTGATTGGAGAGTGGAATGACTGTCTGCACAATGATATCATGCACCTTAAACGAGAAGTGATTGACAACTTACTGCAACACGAAATATACAAGTACATCCTGATCTGTGAAAATGTGATGAATTTCCATGGTTCAGACGACAGCTATTATGAAGAGTGGTATGAAGACATCAAAGAGGAGGATGGCTGGATCTGTTGCCTGAACACCTTACAGCATGTGGAGGATGAAATGTTAGTTACCCGCCTACAATCCTACGTGAACTTCGGCGGAATTTTTAATGATATCAATTGGCGCCCTCAGAAGCCTATGATCATCTATAAAGCGATAGAAGGCCTCTTGCAGGGGGAGATCAAACGACTGTATTAGGCATAGATTTGGAGTAAGAACCCAACCCCTATCGAGCTTCCATCAATGGACTCCATAAGACCTTAATCTCCCCTGGCTGAGCTTGCATAACGATTAGTCGAGGTCAAGCTGGCGAAGATTATTGTTTAACCGCTTCGTACATTTTTTCTGCCTGCTCCAAACTGAAACTTCCCACTAATCCCGTTTGAAAAATGTACTCCTTATCGCCCTGCACCCTCACATACCGAAATCCATAATTGATAATTGACGAGTCAATGGCCGTTTCATAGATAAAGCCTTCCGCCTCTTCTTGAACAATTTTTGAAAAATAACGGTTTGACTTCACCTCCGAAAGCTGTGCGGATTTCACCCTTGCAATATCAGTTGTTTCAGCGTCTGAAGCATAGATCTGCACATAATAGTCTTCTCCCTTCTTGATCGTGACATCCTGTATCAACCCGCCAAGGTCAGAACTGTTTACCTCTGCGCTGTCAGGAGCAAGTATGGTCATTGGTATTCCATATTCCAGGAGATCCTTTTCTACCCAATCTTGCTTGGTTCCATTTGGAGAACAAGCCCACATCAAAATTATTGCTACAACAAAAAGCAAGGATTTTTTCATTAATACTATCTTTTAGTTATGATCGACAAAAATAAAGGTTTTATCACCAAAACAATTAAATTTGTGCGCTAATTGAAAACGGTAAGCACTTATTTCATTTATTGTTTGGCCATACTCCAATGGGTCTAATATAGCATGATTCAGAGCCTTCATATAAGAAACTATGCCATTATCGAGTCCTTGGAAATTAATTTCTCAGATGGACTGACGATAATTACGGGTGAAACTGGGGCAGGTAAATCTATTCTCCTGGGTGCCTTAGGGTTGATCATGGGGGATAGAGCTGACACCAAGTCCCTCTATAACGAAACTCAGAAATGTGTTATTGAGGGTAACTTCAATATTCGCCCTTATAATCTATCTTCTTTTTTCGAAGCTTATGATTTGGATTATGACGAGGACCTCATTGTTAGACGGGAAATAGCTCCTTCTGGAAAATCGAGAGCGTTTATTAACGACACTCCGGTCAACCTCAAGATCCTACAAAACCTAAGCTCCTCTCTCATTGACCTCCATCAGCAATTCGACACGCTGGATATTCACAAAGTATCTTTCCAGTTGAGAATGCTCGATGCCTTGGCAGGGAATAAAGAGACTCTAGAGCAATATCAAACTTTATATCGCAACTATTTTAAGAATAAAAAGCGATTAGCAGACTTGGTAGAAACGACCCAAAGCGCTTCGAAAGAAATGGATTACAACCAGTTCTTACTCGATGAGTTGCAGCAAGCGGAGTTGATCAAGGGGGAGGAACAGCAATTAGACAACGAACATAACCGACTAGCTAATGCCGAGGAAATCAAGCAGACTTTGAGTGCTGTTTTTCAACAATTGGTGGAAAGTGAACATGCTATTCTGGGGCAAATGCAAGAATTGCAAAGTAATTTGCTGAAATTAGGTAAGGTCGATCAACAGGTAAACGGCATTCAGCAACAATTTGCGGAATTGATCGGAGGGCTAGAGGAGTGGGCCAATGACTGCGAAAAGATAGCAGAAGACACAGAATACGATCCAGAGCGGATCATGGCCCTAAATGAACGCCTATCACTCCTGGATAATCTACAAAAAAAGCATCAAGTAGGTACCGTTGAGGAACTACTAGCTATACAAGAGGACTTAGAGGAAAAGTTAAGCGCCTATTCCAATTCCGATGCCGCCATTCAGAAGTTGGAAAAGGAGATTGAGCAACAAGAGGAAAAATTGCGAACCAAAGCTAAAAAGCTGAGAAAGAGTCGAGCAGGTGTTATTCCGGATTTCGAAAAAAAGGTGCATGAGATGCTATCGCAGTTGGCCATGCCGGCTGCCAAAATGCAAGTGGTGATGGATCCGGCGGAGCAATTAAATAGTACCGGTTTTGATGAAGTATACTTTCTTTTCGCCGCCAATAAAGGAAGCCGGATGCAACAGATTAAGGACGTGGCTTCAGGAGGTGAATTGGCTCGCCTAACCTTGGTTACCAAGTCTTTGGTAGCTAGTGCTATTCCGCTTCCCACTTTGATCTTTGATGAGATCGATACCGGCATTTCTGGGGATGTGGCATTGAGAATGGGGAATATTTTGCGCGTTCTATCTAATCATCACCAAGTGGTATCCATTACGCACTCTCCTCAAATTGCAGCCAAGGCTGATTCCCATTACTTCATTTATAAATCAGATAAGGACGATAGAACGATCACCAAGGTAAGATTACTTGATCAAGAGGAACGCATCAGAGCTATTGCAACGATGCTGAGTCAAAATCCGCCGAGCGAATCTGCGATTGAAAATGCTAGAGAGTTGATAACCAATAATTAGTGGTGCTCCGATAATTATTGTGTCTTGAGACAACGGAAAGCTAAATCAACGCTCATTACCTGCTCCTAGGATCTTCAGGTTATCTTGTACGATTGACGAGATTCGATTACAAAAAACAGAACAGAAATCATTAGTGAGGCCATGCGACACCCTTTTTGAGTGAGGGTCCAAAGCTTCACGAGCAATTAAAAACGTTATGGCAAATAATCTTTTAGCAGGAAAAAAAGGCATCATTTTCGGTGCACTAGATGACAAATCCATTGCCTGGAAAATCGCAGAGCGTTGCGTTGAAGAAGGTGCAGAGATCACATTGACCAATGCCCCTGTAGCCCTCCGTTTCGGTGCCATCAACGCCCTTGGCGAAAAATTGAATGCGAAGATCATTCCCGCGGATGCTACTAGTATGGAGGATTTAGAGAATCTTTTCACTGAGTCCATGGATACGTTGGGAGGAAAGATTGACTTCGTATTGCACTCCATCGGTATGTCGTTGAATGTTCGAAAGAAGAAAGGGTATACCAATTTGAACTACGATTTCATGCATAAGACTTTCGATATTTCGGCTATGTCATTTCACCGGGTAATGCAGACGATGTGGAAACTGGATGCAATCAACGATTGGGGTTCCATTTTGGCACTTACTTACATTGCAGCCCAGCGGGTTTTCCCAGATTATAATGAAATGGCAGAATCGAAGGCCCTCCTAGAATCCTTTGCCCGTAGTTTTGGCTATCACTTCGGGGTAGAGAAAAAAGTTAGGGTGAATACCGTTTCTCAATCTCCTACTTGGACTACTGCTGGTAGTGGCGTGAAAGGCTTTGAAGAATTCTTCGGCTACGCAGATAAGATGTCTCCATTAGGCAATGCTTCGGCTGATGCTTGTGCTGATTATTGCGTAACGATGTTCTCGGACCTGACCAAAATGGTAACCATGCAGAATTTGTATCACGACGGTGGATTCTCAAATATGGGTATGAATCCTTCTGTTTTGGGCTTATAGCATAAGTAATGTTGAAAATTTAGGGTTGAAAGTTTAGGGTTTAGCAATGATGGAAAGTCTAGGTAAACCCTAACCAATCCCCCTAAACTTTAAACCTTAAACGCTAAACCATCAACCTTACCCCTAAACCACCACTTTAAACACCAATCCTTAATAGAAAGCCAACAAAAATCCACTATAGGGTTAAGCGCATTGCGGCAGGCAACCAATTGCAGCTGTCGGCCGTTCTGAAGAGGAGTAAGGGGAAATCTGGACGATACGTCCTCAATTTCCGTTCTGTGCGATAGAAATTTCATCCTGTATTCGTATACTTATATATGACCAAGAGACTCCACATCACAATATTGATCGGATTGTTTGCCGTACTCAGTTCCAGTCTTGGGGCTCAGCAACGGTCGGAGAAAGTATTGAAGCCGGGGCAGTCAACACAGTCACAACGCCCCACCGTAACCGGTGGTCAGGATGATGTCTCTCAGATGGAGTTCGACGAACAACTAGCAGATGAGGTGGATACTTTCGGGGTTTTCCTCTACTATTCCGAAAACCCTAACCGAGAAACGCCCTTCGCCGATAGCTTGCTATCTGGTTACTTTCACCAATACGATCCAGCTCGACAACGAGATTTTGATTATATGCATCTTGGTATCGTAGGCTCAGCAGCTCGCCCTATTCTCTTTGAAGCCAGCCAAAGACGGGGTTTCGACATAGGATTGAACCAATACGACCTCTATTTTACAAAGGCTAGTCAGACGCCTTATTATCGTTTGGAGAAACCCTATACGAACGTACATTATACGCAAGGAGGGGAACAGGCGGACGGTATTTTCAAAGCTAAGTTCAGTCGGAATTTTGCCAATGGGATCAATTACGCCTTGGTATATGACCGGCACAGCTACATTGGGTCTTCCAATCAATATCCCAACCAAAACCATAGGATGACCACTTTCATTAATAATATGTCCTATGAAAGTAAAAGTGGCAAGTATCGAGCTTACCTGTCCGTGGCCGCAAATACAGCAGAAGCGGAAGATAATGGTGGGGTATTTCAAGAACCAGAAAAAGAAGGTCAATTCAGAGGACCTGCCTCTGCGGTAACTCTATTGGAAAGTGGACAGACTCGACATCAGCATCAAGAGTTTAGTTATACACACTACTTGCAATTTGGTGGCGGAGCAGACTCGATTCGCGGACCACTTCGTTCCTATACTTTGTCGCATCAGCTTTTATACAATACCAATAAGTACAAGTTTTTTGAAGAAGCAGCCACGGCTGACACCTTGTTCTTTAGTCAGTTTCCGGTATTCCGGGTAGACGATCGCGGAAGCAGGTTCTACCTGGAGCATCAAAAGTTGGAGAATGTCTTTAATCTCAGCACTTTCCGTTTGGGATCTGCCGATCAAGACAATGAGGTAAAGCAGGAGAAAGATCTATTACAGATAGGATTAGTTCATAGTTTGCATTGGCTGGATTTCGAACCCATCAAATCAACGGTAAACAACTTGTTTTTGACGGGTAAATTGACTTTCAATCCTAGCGAACGACTTTTTATTTCTACCAATGCGCATTTTGGTCTACTGGATAACCGCGGAGACTATAAGTTGAATGGAGAATTATTTTTTGATCTCAAGCAAGCGGGAAGCCTCAAGGTACAAGCCAGCAGTCAATTGTACAGCCCAACGCTTTTGCAAGAACAGTATCGTTTATCACAAATACAGCTTTGGGAGAAGTCTTTCCGTTCTACGCTAGAAACGAACCTGACGGCCTCTTACTACCTACCAGCACTGGATATCACTCTTTCCGGTGGCTATCACCTAGTGAATAATTTCATTTATTTTGATGAGACTGGTGTTTCCCAGCAAACGGGCGTGCCAATTAGTATCAGCCAGCTGATGGTGCAAAAAAATTTCCGGCTGGGCCAAGTTCACCTAGATAATGTGGTTACATTCCAGCAATCGAGCGAAACCTTTGTGCGTGTGCCCACTTTATATACTAAGCACAGCTTATATTATGCGGGTACTTGGTTTAGAGTTCTTAGTGTGCGCTGGGGCGCGGATATGCGCTTCAATACAGAATGGGACGGCTATTATTACAACCCGTTTACCGGCCAATTTCAGCTGTCTGATCAAAAAGTAGAAGCTTACCCCAATATTGATGCCTTCTTTAGTATGCGCATTGGCAATTTCAGAGCTTTTTTCAAGTATGAAAACCTATCGGTTCTGTTGCTCGACCGACAATTATATTACCAAGCTGCCTACGCCCCCCATCCTTTCAACGGATTTCGGTTTGGAGTGAATTGGCGGTTTATCAATTAAGCCCCTCCCATTTCAATTGGGAGTAAACGCTCCTTCGTATTCTTCTAGTCCTCCCTTTTTACGACAATTCTCAGGTCAATACTTTCCTTGTCTTATATTTAGGGGCTTAACCAACTTTACTCGATATGTCCAAGTATTGTAGTCTACTCTTAGTGTTGATATCCCTTTTAGCCTGCCAATCACAGCCCTCCGATGGCACCGGACAAACAGCGGATGCTCCCAGCGGGGTTCAGGATCCCCAACTGGAATACGCAACCTACGCTCCCAAACCTACGGATCTGGTAATTTCGCGAACCGAATATGCAAATCAACTGTATGGCTTTTGGCTGGGTCAGTGCATCGCCAACTGGACTGGCTTGATTACCGAAATGGATAAAATCGGAGGGGAAGGTAAAAATGGTAAAGCGGCTGGCTTCTACACCAGCGCAGACTGGGGACAAGCCGATCAACCCAATATGTGGGACAATTCCTTTAATGACACCTTATCTGCCACCATCACTTTTTTGTATGAAGATGAGGACGGCATTTGGGGTGCGGATGATGACACGGACATAGAATATATCTATCAATTCATTACCTACCAAAATCAAACCACCAAGCTGACCCCCGAACAAATCAGAGCGGGATGGCTGACTCATATTTATAAGGAGGGAGAAAGTCCATTTATCGGGGCAGACGGCAAAAAAGGAGAAAACTACCTCTGGGTATCCAATCAGACTGCGCATGATCTCATGCAAACAGGGATGCTTCCGCCAGCCACCAGTGCGCCGGAGAACAACCCCAATTACGAGATGATCGACGCACAATTGACCACCGAAATCTTCGGCTTCTTCGCACCTAGCAGACCAGATATAGCCTTGGAAATCGCCGAAACGCCCATTCAAACTACCGCCCGCTTCAATGCGCAATGGGCTGCTGAATTTTACGTCATCATGTATGCTTTAGCTAGTGTTCCAAAGGAAGGCATGAGCATCAAAGACAAGTTGACCTGGATGGCAGAAACCGCGCGCCAACGACTCCCCAACGGCTCCTACTCTGCCAAAATGTATGATTTCATCAAGGAACAATACGCTGCGGGGGTTCCTTGGGAGACAGCGCGGGATGCTTTGCACGAAAAGTATCAGGTACAGCAAGCCGATGGATATGAATGGTCAACTAAAGATCAAGTCTGCAATGGCTGTTTTGCTGCGGGCATCAACTTTGGAGCGAGCATCGTCAGCCTATTATATGGCGAAGGCGATATCAAAGAGACCATCAAAATTGGAGCCTTGGCGGGTTGGGATTCGGATAACCCTACCGCTACTTGGGGTGGTTTATTGGGATTCATGCTGGGCAAGCAGGGCCTGGAAGAAGCTTTTGGACAGCGTTTTTCCAATACCTTCAACATTCATAGAACTCGTGGTGGTTTCCCGAATGATGGAATCGACACCTTTGAAAATATGGCTCAAATGGGCCTATTCATCATTGATCGGATGGTACAGGAGAAAATGAAAGGTGGAATTGACTTGGATAAGGATGTTTGGTACATTCCCCAAGATAGATGGATTATCCCAGCGGGCACCTAATATTGTAAACATGGAAATACTAAAGTTCTTGTCCCTAGTGATCACTGGCTTCTTTGCAATTGCGGGGCTAATCGCCTTAATCAGCCTCCCTCGCCTAGGCAATTACTATGATAATCTAGAAGCTGGAAACCTTCAGGTCGATAGTGTCTATTCCGCCGGAAGTGCCAACTACAAGAGCTCCTATTTGCGAGGAGTCATTTTCCTTCCGAATCAAGCCACCCCCATTTCTCGGTCTAAAAAATTCAAGCTTACGTACAACGAGACCACCAGAAATTACTTAAAGACTAGGCGAATCAAAGCCATTGGTATGCAGGAGGTAGAGCGTAACGGGAAAAGGCAACGAGTGATCAAAATACATTATCTATCTGCCGCCCCTGCCAGACAAGAACAGGTTTTGATCCCCTGCTGGTTTAGTCGAACAAGAGGCTTCGTACTGCTGCGATTAAAGGAGGAAAAACCTAGTAGAAAAGGGCCAGTTCGAACCAGACTGCAAAACGCAATGCTCTTACTGGCTCCGTTTCTACTGACGATCATATTCTGGTGGGTACGAAAGCGAAGACTAGCCGCTACTATGAACCGTGACACTCGCTAATTCAATGGATAAAATGCCTCCACCATTTTCGTAGGGTGTTCGTCCCCGACATGGCTCACCAAAAATGAGCCACCCCAAATTTTCTTCGGGAAACAGATAAGTTGCTGTGTGATTTCTTTGATGGAAGTGACTGTATTGGTTTCTATGGCCTCAGGAATCGGCATCCATTTGACTTCGTCCATGCCTTTAGGCAGAATCACCTCACCACCGGCAAGCTCTGCCATATAATAGTGCCTTAAAGTGGCATAAGGATGGTAATCGTACTTATAACTAAATTGGCCGCGCAACTTAGTCGACGAGATCTGCAAGCCATAGGCCTGAGCCAGGCTGTCTAGACTTTCTTTAATGTATTGACGGTCTTTATAGACAAAAGAGGGCGGGGCCCAAACGTGCTGCTCCCGGCACATCAGCATTTCATTACTATCATTGAGAATGATCAAGCGATGCACCGCAAAATTATGTGTGGGGCCTTGATGTGGGTTGTTTTGACCAGACACCAAAGAACTGGATACCATTAAGGTAAATAGGATGAATAATCTCATATTAATTTGCTTTTGAGTTCAGCCACAAATCTGAGCGCAATCGGCTGTTCATCCTACCGAAATCATGATATTGGCAATCTTTTTCCTGGTTTCCTAGCCATTTTTTTGTTCTAATGCCTTTCGATAAGCCTTTGCTGTCTGTCCAGCATGTCTTTTGAAGGCCGCATTGAAGGTGGAGATACTACTAAAGCCACTGTCATAGGCCATGGCGGCGATCGTCATATTGGTGTAAGCTGGCATTTGCATCAGGCGCTTCACTTCTTCAACCCGATATTTGGAAACATACTGTGAATAGTTTAGCTCTTCCTTTTGGTTGATGACTTGAGAAAGGATTTTAGAGTACACCTCTAGCCTAGCACTTAGCTTAGATAATTGTAAAGAGG
>JAHQWA010000468.1 GCA_019634045.1 Saprospiraceae bacterium | reverse complement strand
ATTCTCAAACAAATTTACTCAAAGCTTAAATTCAAACGTCATGTCTAAATTCGCAACACTAACCGTACTTTTCTTCGCGCTGCTCGCCGCCACTATGAACGCACAAATTCGCAACAACAACTTCGCTGCCGGCGATCAAAATATGGGCGACCTTGATGTTTTAGAACAAGAAATTTCAGTTTCTGTCAAACTAGAAACAATCCTTCAACTACACGCACCAGAAGATGCTAGTGTTTCCTTCGTATTCGATGAGATGGAAGAATTCAAGCAGGGGATCAAAGCAGAAAGTCCAAGAAATGGCGGCACTTACAAAAGCAATGGTGTACAAAATGGCATCCACCGCTTCGGAGTGGATGCGACGGTGAACTGGAAACTAGACTGGAAAGCAGATATCAGTGGAGATCATGTAAGAGGAGAGAACTGGTCAGGCAACAGAAGACAAAAACTAGCCATCAATAATATCGGCGCAAAATTCTCTACAGATCGCGCCAGAAACGAAATCGTACCTACGGACAATGGAGCTGTAGCCCTTAGCAAGCGCGACTTTACCATCATCAAGCGCAAAAACGGCCACAGTAATATCGGAGAGGCAGCTGACAATCAGTTTGAAGTAAAATGGAGAGTCGGAACACAGGAAAAACCACAACGTGGATCTACGCCTCGCATGAACGAACAGAGTCTACTTGAGCAGCAAATCGGTTCAGAAGCCTTCAAATTTGATGTGATCTTCACTTTGTCACAAGACGATCCTTGGATCAACTAAAGAAATCACGCCATCACACCTCACAAACAAACACTTTGAAATTAGACAAAAGGGATGATCCCAATTCTTGACCGAGGTTAAGATGCGGGATCAACTCCTTTTATGGATGTTACGAAGTTCATATTTGGCGATTACCTTTTGGGAGGAAAAAGGGACAAGCCATCCCAAAGACTACAGCAAAAGGGAATCGGATCCATACAGTTTCTCCGCTCCGCGCCTAAGTCTCAACATTCGTTTGCAGTACGAAAGCCTGATGAATACTGTTTTTTTGAACTGGCCGCTGCTGTAAATGTTCATCTACCGCTTCTTGCACACTTATAAAGAAATTCTCCTTTCCTATCTTTTCAGTCACCCCCCCTTTGACCATGGCATCTCGAACGGGCCCCTTTACTCCCGTTAGGTAAACAGCTAGGCCGTCCTTTCGCCAGTCCTCTACGAGATCACTCAAGGCATGCATGGCTGTACTATCGATAGCATTAATGCTTTCTGCGTTGAGGATGATGGTGCGAAGCACTTTAGGTAGTCTGGCTTGTAGGAGCTCATGAACCCGATCCTTAAAAAAGTCGATATTGGCAAAGTACAATTGTGCATCTAGTCGAATAATCAGTAGATCATCTCTTTGTAGTACAGTATCAAAGCGCTCCACATTGCGGTAATAGGGCGTACCTGGAACCTGCCCTAGTTCCGCTATATGCGGTCGACTAGTTCGGAAAATGATAATAGCCAAAGAAAGGATCACTCCAATTCCAATTCCTTGTTCAATCCCTAAACCTAAGGTGGCCAAAAATGTGATGATCAACATCCAAAAGTCACTACGATCAGCTTTCCATAAGTGTTTGGCTTCTTTTACATCAATTAGACCGAAGACGGCCACCATGATTACCGAAGCCAAAATGGCTTTTGGCAGGTAGTAGAAAAGCGGAGTTAAGAATAGCAAAGTTAAGACAATCAAAGCAGCACTAAAGATGGAAGCGAGTCCGGTCTTTGCACCAGCTTGATCATTGACCGCCGTGCGGGAAAAACCACCTGTAACAGGATACGATTGCAAAAAAGCGCCGCCAATATTTGCTGCGCCAAGGGCAATTAATTCCTGATTCGCTATTACTTTATAGTCTTTATGCTTTGCTTGTATGGCCTTGGCTACGGCAATACTCTCCATGAAACTAACCAAGGCAATAGCCAAAGCAATCGGTAGTAGATCCTGCGCAGTGGCTATTTGTATTTGAGGAATTCCAAAGGATGGCAATCCTCCTGGCACCTCACCTACGATCTTCACTCCCAGAGCCTGTAGGCCCATTCCCCATACGAGTAAAATGCCAAAAACGACGGCCAGAAGAGGCCCTGGAATAGCCTTATGCAGTCGTTTTGCTCCGATGATCAATAGCACTCCACCCAAACCAATAGCGAGAGTCGACCAATTGATTTCGCCAATTTTTCCCATCGCCTCTACAACAATCTCGTGAACATAATGACTACGGGCAATTTCTACCCCTAGCAAATGCTTGAGTTGACTGAGACCAATAATCAATGCTGCTGCAGAGGTAAAACCGCTAATGACCGGATGAGAAAGGAAGTTAACTAGAAAGCCCAAGCGAAAAGCGCCCAGTAGAAACTGGATGAGTCCCACAAACAAAGCCAAGGTAATGGCCAAGGCGATATATGTCTCCGTCCCTCCTACCGCCAGACTTCCCACTCCCGCCGCCGTCAGTAAGGAAACCATAGCGACTGGACCTACCGCCAGTTGCCGAGAAGTTCCGAGCAGCGCATAAATGATCAAGGGTAAGGTGGAGGCATACAATCCATAGATCGGTGGCAAGCCAGCAATCATGGCGTAAGCCATACCTTGCGGGATCAACATCACCCCTACCGTCAAGCCGGCAGATAAATCTCCTGGCAGCTGACGTTTATCATAGCTGGGAAGCCATTCCAAGATGGGCATGTAATCCTTGATCTTCATACAAATAGTGATTTATGGTCTTGCCTGACCCGGTTTGTACAAAGTTAGCAGGTATCACCTGCCCAGTCAGTTATTATGATCACATGCGCATTGGCAGTTGGGAGATTATCGTCAGTTGGATGCCTAACAAAAACTATACCTCTGCCTCCTGCTGACCCTCTTCCTGCATCTGACCATTTGAGGAAGACTTGGGCTTCAAATAGTACATCTCCTTCACCGGCTTCAGTGGGCGTTTGAACCAAAGTGGCCTTCTCAGTCCATCGGGACCAGGGGCCGGGCGGGTCATCGCCAGCCACTCCTTGTAGTTCTCGAAGGATTTGTTGGTATCGACGAAAAGATCTCCGTACTTATCTCCTTCCTGCGGTCTTTCGATGCGCACCCGTTGATGCCAGCAATGCATCCCGCTGATGGGGTCCGGATGTACGGCATGCGTTATATTCTGATGCACACCTCCATCGGTCCAAAAAATTCGCTTACTATCGGGATCTTTGCTATTGAAGGGCCGAACACCGGAAATCGTTTCCATTTTCCAGCCGCCCTTGCCGTCATTGCCAATAGCCACCGTATTAGTCGCCCAGCGGTTGCCAGCATCTTGCTTTCGGCGCCATCTTCCCAGGTGGTGTGAACAAGCAATCACCCCAGGTTTCATTCCTTGCGTGACCCAGACCTTATCCACAAAGTATCCGATATCGGTATTTAGGCGAACCAGGTCTCCCGTTTTGAATCCCCAACGCTGGGCGTCTTCTGGATGCATCCAAATCGGATTGCGATTGGAAATCTCAGTGAGCCACTTGGCATTGGCCGAGCGGGAGTGAATAAGGGTAGGTAGACGGAAAGTGGGTAGTAGACAATACTCTCCTTTTGCTTTATCCAGCTTCTCCGGATGGATATGGCTTTTGATATAGGTAGGAATAGCATACTCTGGCCATCCCCAGTCGATCATCGTCTGAGAATAAAATTCGTTTTTTCGAGATGGAGTTGGGAAGCCTACGCAGGCCTTTCCGTTGACCATCACACCAATCTCCTTCCCCCCTTTACTAATCACTCCAGAGTCCTTGTTTATTTCTGCTCCGGTCAACTCCTCCTGACTCAATTCTTGCTCATGCTTGCGGTAGGTGTGTTTTTCTACCTCGAAAGCACCATACTTTCGCATATATTGGAGTTCCGTTAGACCTTCCTGCTTAGCAACTTCTGGCAAGCCCTTGGTATTTTCGAAAATAAACTGATAATATTCATCGATATTGATCTTCTCGCCTTTACGGTATGGCGATTCAAAATGCTGCTGGATCCCCATGCTGCCATCAGGATCAATCCGCCAGCTCAATTCAATCCAGAATTCATCCTCTTCCCACACTTCGCCTGGGTTCACTTCGTAGGTAAAGGTTACCTCCTGACCCGCCCGCCGCGCCGCCTCTCGCAATACGGGCTGCCGAAAGGCAATCCACATGCCAGAATGGGTGGCATAGCTATTCAGATCATGGCGTTCCGCAGAATGCCCCATCGGTAAAACGTAGTCGGCAAAGAAGGCCGTTTCGTTCCAGGTCGGAGTCATCGCGATATGCAGGCCAATCTTGTTTTCGTCGGTCAAGGCTTCGATCCAGGAGAATCCATCCGGATAAGTCCAAACGGGGTTGAAGACCCTCGTAAAGTACACATCCATTTTACCCCTACCCTCTTTGAGGAAATGCGGTAAGAGAAAACTCATTTCAAAAAAGGACAGCGGATATTCATTCGGAAAGTGCAGTTCATTCCAGAATTTCTGTGCGGGCGGCGTATCGAAAAATTTCGGTTTAAACTTATTCCAACTGTTAGGTGAGGTTCCGCCTACCGTACCTACACTGCCCGTGAGTACGTTCAGGAAGTGCAAGCCACGAGAAACGCACCAGCCTCCTAGATTACCACTGGCAGCACTCCGCCAGTTGTGGGTCGCAAAACATTCCCCAGCTGCGCCAATTTGCCGAGCTACTTCTACAATTTTCGCCGCAGGCACTCCTGTTTCTTGTTCCGCAAACTCGGGTGTATACGCTTGGTACTCCTCTCGCATTTTGAGGATGTATTGCTCAAAAGTTCGAGCTTCATCGGGATGCTTTTCTTGTAGATAGTACTCCCAGTTGGTCCACTCTTCCAGGAATTTCCGGTTGTACAATCCTTCATCTAGAATAACCTTTGCCATGGCCAGCAACGCAGCTGCCTCCGATCCGGGGTAAGTCGGTAACCAGTAATCAGACATACTGGCGGTATTGGAAAGCCTGGGGTCCATACAAGCCAACTTGGCTCCTTTCATCTTAGCCTCAATAATGCGCTGCGCATGTGGGTTAAAATAGTGCCCGCTCTCTAGGTGTGCAGAGATGAGCAGTATAAATTTAGCATTGGCGTGATCAGGGGAGGGTCGGTCATAGCCATACCAGATATTGTAGCCAAATCTCGCTCCGGAGGAACAGATGTTGGTGTGACTATTGTGTCCATCCACGCCCCAGGCCTGTAGCACCCGATTGGCATAGCCTTCGTGGCCGGGCCGTCCTACGTGGTACGCCACTTCATTGTTTCGCCCCTCCTGGATAGCTTTCCGGATCCGTCCGGAGATATCATCCAAGACTTCATCCCAGCTAACACGCTCCCATTGTCCAGCCCCTCTCTCCCCTACCCTTTTCAACGGATAAAGAATTCGATCAGGATCAGTAATCTGATTGATGGTAGCTGGACCTTTTGCACAATTTCTTCCTCGGCTGCCTGGATGATACGGATTCCCTTCAAATTTCCTGATCTCCTTCGTATCCTTATCCACGTATGCCGTGAGGCCACAAGCACTCTCACAATTAAAGCAGGTCGTAGGGACAATGGTATAATTTCGCTTTACCCGTTTGGGGTGCTCTTTTGCTTCGTATTCCGTCCAATCATCCCATTGTTCCGGGGGAGGGAATTGGGTGAGGTCCCCTTCTTGGGTAAGCCTGGGTAGGTCTTGATCCCGACCCGTATGTAGATTGGGAATCAATCCCAGTTTTTCGGCAATATTTTCTAGAAGGCTATGTTTCTTGCTCATACGATTTATGCTTGGCTGAGAGAGTAGTTTAAGTAAGTGGGATTCGCTGCGGAGCCTCTACCCAGATGTGTTCCGTGAAATAGATCCCAAGTAGAATCAAGACTCCGGCCCCTGCTAAGAACATGGAAGAGTCGCCTAAGGAAAGGAGACCCACTGGAAGAAGGTTGCCCAACAGGATGACACCTAGATAGAAAAGGCGAGCATATCGTCCCTTGGTTATCATATGCACTGTTCGTTTGGCATCTTCTGTCGGATGGGTAGTCGTTAATTCCAATAAAAGTGTAAGTAAATTAAATCCGATCGTCGCGTAGAGCAACTTGGCAAGGTAGTCGTCCCAAGCGCTCGAAGTTTCTAGGAAGAGGGTAAGTACCGCAAAGGCAGCTGCCCCTGCCATCAGGCTGTGTACCAACATGTGTAATGCTAAGCTTGGACTTTGCCAAAAATCTCTCCCTTTAGCTTGAGCAAACAGAAAGGCAGTGTAGATAGCCACCACCACGGCAGCCACAGCAGTCAGCCAACTGGCCACCTTCAGGATAGCTGTCCAATCAAAGAATAGCGCTGCGGCGATCAAGGTCAACAATCCGCCGTATAAGGTGATGGAGTATCCTCCTTTCACCAACCAAGAGCCCCAATGCGGTCGTAAAAGTACATAAGCAAATCGCTTGGGTTGATCTAGATCCATGACCAGCAATACCCCGGTAGCGACCAAAAACAACAAGCCGAGGCCAAGGCCCCACCACTGCAGTTGAGGTTCAATGGATGCCCAGCTAAAGACAAGGGCTAGGAAAGGTACCAGGAAAGCACCCGCAGAGATGGCTTTTGT
>JAHQWA010000467.1 GCA_019634045.1 Saprospiraceae bacterium | reverse complement strand
ATGAATGATCGACTAAGCACAAACTACACCTATTTTTTAGGGCACTATTTTGATGGTTTTCTCTCTGCAACTTTACCATCACTCCCCTATCATCCCTGAACAGTCCAAAGCCTAAAGAAAGTTCCATACCAGAAGTATGGCTATAAAGTAACCCCAGTAACCAAAGTCCTTTTTTATCAAGGCATCCCTGGAATATTTTGTCTAAATGCCCCTACTAAACCTGATTTTATGGTTTTTTTGGATTTTGAAACACCACTAGAGAAATTATACGAACAGTTAGAAAAACTCCAGCAAGTCAGTGAAGAAGGTGACATCGACATGTCCGCAGCAATCAAGGAGTTGGAGAATAAGATTAAGAATACGAGGAAAGAAATTTATAGCAACCTCACCGGATGGCAAAAAGTACAATTGTCGAGACATCCGGAACGGCCCTACACGCTTTATTATATCCATCAAATGTGCCGCAAATTTGTGGAACTACACGGGGATAGATACTTTAAAGACGACAAGGCTATTGTAGGTGGTATAGGTAATATTGATGGCCAAACCGTGGTTATCTTGGGCCACCAGAAAGGAGTGAATACCAAAATGCGGCAGTACCGCAATTTTGGTATGGCTAACCCGGAAGGATATCGCAAGGCCCTACGCTTGATGAAAATGGCTGAACGTTTCAACTTCCCCGTTGTTTGTTTAATCGACACGCCGGGTGCCTACCCAGTAATTGAGGCGGAAGAAAGGGGACAGGCGGAAGCAATCGCCAGAAACCTTTTCGAAATGGCGCAGTTGAAGGTGCCCATCGTTTGTGTGGTAATTGGCGAAGGTGCGTCAGGAGGAGCAATTGGTATTGGCTTAGGAGATAAGGTGTCCATGATGGAAAATACTTGGTACTCCGTGATTGCGCCGGAATCTTGTTCCTCGATCCTTTGGCGTAGCTGGGACTATAAGGAGCAGGCAGCGGAAGCCCTGAAATTGACGGCCGATCACATGTTTGAGTTCGGTATTATCGACGAGATTATCAAAGAGCCGTTGGGGGGTGCGCATAGCGCGCCTGAGGAAATGGCTAAGTTACTGAAGCGTCATATCAAGAAGTCAATCAATGAGTTATTAGAAATGACGCCAGAGGAAAGAATAAAAGCAAGGATCAATAAATACGCCAATATCGGCGTTTATGATGTTGTAAAAGAAGAAGAAAAAGTGGAAGAAACAGAGTCTTAAAGACAGCTTTGAGAGGCTATAGACTCCTTCCTACACAATACATACCAGAGAAAACGACACCGAGCGTAACAGCTCAGACCTGACATGACTAAGAGAAAGCGGCTCAATATCCAAAGTTAGATCACGTTTGGTGGGTGTGAGCGGGGTATCCCTGTCTTTTCACCAACAAAACGCTAAGAATCAAAACGTATGAGTGCGATCAATAATGCCCGCTTGTTTTTTCATCAACAACAGTTGAATAAACAACTCAAGGCAAAAAAATCTCCCCGCCTTCGGAAGAGGGTTAATCTTTCCTCCGCCAAGACCGTAGGTATCTTGTTTGATGCAACGGAACTGGATAATCGCAATATTGTTTTAAAGTACGCTAAGGGCCTGAAGAACTTAAAGAAGAAAGTAACCTTACTAGGTTTCTTCAATAGTAAGATAGAAGACGAGAACTACACCTTCAAACACATCAACCTCAAAAATATCGATTGGGCATTGCGTCCGACAGGGGCAGAAGTAAAGGCTTTTATGCAAGAGTCTTTCGATGTATTTATCAATGCTGACCCAGCTACGAAGGTACATTCCGAATACATCGCCGCTTTATCGAATGCCCATCTCAGGGTTGGTCCCTGCACGGAGAACACCTATTGTTATGATGTGATGATCGACCTGGGTAAAAGTATGGATCTGAATAAATTCCTCCAGCAAGTCGATGTGTTGATGGAGAAGACAAATACCAAGCATGAAGCAGCAATTTAGAGGCACGGGCGTAGCATTGGTCACCCCATTTAAGAATAAGGCCGTAGATTATGACACCCTAGGGCAAATCATAGACTTCGTCATTGAAGGTGGCATTGACTATATCGTCAGTTTAGGAACCACTGGAGAAGCCATTACCCTAAGTAGTGAAGAATGTTTGGAGGTATTGCGCTTTACCGTTAAACATACGCAGCAACGCGTTCCTATCGTTGCCGGTTATTTTGGAAGCAACTACACCGAAAGACTAGTTAGCAAAATTAGCACCTACGACTTTGAGGGCATCTCCGCTATCATGTCCAGTAGTCCTGCTTATAGTAAACCTACCCAAGAGGGCATCTATCGACATTATATGGCGATGGAGGCGGTTTGTCCTGTACCAATTATCATCTATAATGTACCTGGTCGTACCAGCTCCAAAATAAGTGCAGAAACGATCCTTCGGCTTGCGCATAGCAGCGATAAGTTTGTAGGGGTGAAGGAAGCCTCAGGTGATGTAGAGCAGGCTATGCAAATCATGAAGAAACGACCAGAAAATTTTCTGGTAATTTCTGGAGATGATGCACTAACCTTGCCCCTATTATCAGTAGGTGGTGATGGCGCCATTTCTGTGATCGCCAATGTTTACCCGCAGCAGTTTTCGGGTATGATCCGGGCTGGCCTGGAAGGGGACTGGGCAACGGCTCGCCAACTTAACTTCGACCTCCTGGATGTTCACCCTTGGCTATATATTGAAGGCAATCCCGTAGGCGTGAAAGCTGCTATGGACATACAAGGCCTTTGCTCCAAAGAGGTGCGAATTCCTTTAGTAGCGCTATCTGATGACAATTATGCGCAGTTAAAGGCAGCCATGGCAAAAGTACCCGAAAGAGCTAGTGTAGTCTAGTCATAGGTTCTCCTAATTTCCTCTTTTACCATTATTTTTCCCTCTTCTTCTTTCGTAAAATAGCTCGAAGCTATTTGCAGGATACCCCTATACCCTTCAGAATCCACTTTTTTAACAAATTTTTTTTCTTCGGTTAGTCCCAGAACTCATCTTTTTCATTTCAAACTGACAATCAACACTTTACAAACACATCACTCCACTCCTTTCAACGGTGGTAGCAGCTGAAAATTTAGCTTTTAGGTTTTTTTTCTCACTGTCTGGAAAAAACTAATGCACGCTACTGTCAAAAGGGAAAAGGAAAAATATTGGGTCTTGTCCATTAAACCATTTTATCAAAATCTAGTCCATAAGCATGGACACAAAATCAAATACCAATGTCATTTACAAGATTCATTCGATTGCCATTATTGTTATTAGCACTAGGAACATTTGTGGTAGCGCAAGCTCAGCAAGGACCGCGCGGGCCTAGAGGTAGATTACTCGACACGGAAAAATTAACCTCAGCATTGGAGTTGACCGAAGACCAAGTTGCCTCCATCAACGACCTGAATACAGAACAAGAAGAAAAAATGAAAGCTTTACGCGATCAGGGCTTCGAAAACCAAGAAGACCGTAGAGCAGCCAACAAAGAATTGATGCAAGCTTATCAAGCTAGTCTGAAGGAGATTCTTTCTGAAGACCAATTGAAAAAGCTACGTAGCATGCGACAAAACCAACGAAAAAAGAAAAAAGGTAAACGAGAAGGTGTAGGGTCTCGATAATCTCCACCAACAGGACTTTCCTTACTACTTATTACACAGCAAATTAACGAAGATTAGATAATCATTATCGTACGAAGATTCCCTTCGTACCACTGAAATAGTATTCCCTAGAGGTCACTTTATTGAAAAAGAAGGACAGCTTTTGAGCCTCTAGTAATTTTTTACACCTACCTCAGATGTAGGATCAAATTTGAAAACAATGAAAACGCAAAAGATCATTAAACTATCAATATTCTTAATCGCCCTTTGCAGCATGACCTTAGCTTCCGCACAGGGAGGCCCTCGTGGACCCCGCGGGAAAAACTTAGATACCGACAAACTCAAATCCGAGCTACAACTCACCGATCAACAGGTGGAGCAAATCGAAGCACTTACCAGCGAACAACGCACACAAATGCAAGCCCTTCGAGATCAAGAATTTGAGAACCGGGAGGATAGACGAGCGGCCATGAAGGAGATTCACACCGCCTATCAGAATGGATTGGCTGAGATCCTAAACGATGAGCAAGAGATGAAACTGAAGACCATGCGACAAGAAGCCAGGTCTCAACGACAAGCGCGCGCTCAGGAGTTTGGGCAAGAGCGTAAGGCGGCTAGATCCGAAATGGGTGAATATAGATCAGAAAACATTCAGCCGGTAATTCTGGAACAACGGGCCAAATTGGAGGCTAAAATTAGTGCTCAGGATAAGGCCTTAATCGCAACCTTAAGAGCCCAGAAGCCGGAACGTCCCAAGCGTTTGGAAAGACCAAGCATGGAAGAAAGAAAAGCAGCCAAAGAAGCCTTTGAAGCTCGCAAAGAGGAAAGGGAGGCACACCGAGAGCAGTTGAAGGCTCTGGTAGAAACCTACGAATCAGATATCGATGCCCTATTTGCTGAAATCCAGCCACAAATAGAAGAGTGGAAAAACGATATGAAGGAAATCGCGGAGGAGCATCGCCCAGAACGTCGGGAGAAAAGAACAGAAGGAGAATCTGCTCGTAAAGGGAAAAAGGGGAAAGCAGGCAAAAAGGGCAAACGTGGACGCAGAGGCGAGAAGGGAGAGGCATCCATGATGTCTAAGGGCGCATTCCTACTCTTAGATCCTAATGCCCCAATTACGGAGGAGGCCGCAGCCCCTCAGGCTATTACAGAGATTCGGGTTTTCCCAAATCCTACTTTCAACCAGAATACCTTGAGCTACACCATCAAAGAAGCCGGACATTTACGGATTGAACTGCACAATGAAAGCGGTCGCCTAATTGAGGTCCTTTTTGATGGGAGTAAAGACAAAGGTACTTATCAGCTAGAAGTAGATATGAGTAAGCTGCGGAATGGTGTATACTACTACACTGTACAAGATCAAGGTGGGCTACAGTCTCACAAAGTGGTTGTCAATAAGTAAGGATACGATTTATAGTTTTTCTGTGAGTGTAAAATATCGAGTTAATCCTGAGTTCCGTTATTGGAGCTCGGGATTTTTTATTGGAGCTCCATACTCGGGCGATTAGCCCTACTAAAGCTCGATTTCTCCCCATTTCCTTCCATAACTCCTTCCTTTTTTCTATTTTCCCAGCGCGCCGTCATTCACAATTGATTCGATGTTAGTCAAAACCTATGCAAGCGCCCTTCAGGGCGTTGATGCACTTACCATTACTGTAGAAGTGAATACAGGAGCCGTAGCCTCTGGCGCTCAGTTTTATCACCTCGTTGGTTTACCCGATAATGCCGTCAAAGAAGGTTTTCGAAGAATTGAAGCTGCCATCTCGAACGTAGGGCTTAAAATGAAGCGCCTGCGCACAGTGGTAAATCTTGCCCCAGCAGATATCAAGAAAGAAGGCTCCGCCTACGATCTACCCATTGCTATGGCGTGCTTAGCAGCGACGCAACAGGTAGCAGCCGAAGATTTGGACAAGTATGTACTTATGGGGGAATTGTCCCTGGATGGAACCCTCCGCCCCATTAAAGGGGCACTACCCATTGCGATCCAGGCGAGGAAAGAAAAATTCAAGGGGCTGATCGTCCCTAAGCAGAATGCGCGGGAAGCAGCTATCGTGAATAACCTAGAGGTATATGGGGTTGAGAACCTCAAAGATGCCATAGATTTCCTCAATGGGGAAATTGAATTGAAGCCAACCCTCGTCGATACCCGAGATGAGTTTGCCTACGAGCGCAATCAATATGCTGTAGATTTCTCGGATGTACAAGGGCAGGAGAATATCAAGCGGGCGCTGGAGATTGCCGCAGCCGGTGGACACAATGTCATCTTGATCGGGCCGCCGGGCGCCGGTAAGACGATGCTGGCACGTCGCTTGCCCACCATTTTACCCCCACTCAACCTCCATGAAGCCTTAGAAACCACCAAGATCCACTCCGTGGCTGGCGTCCTCCCCAAGAATGCCTCCTTGGTTTCTACTCGCCCCTTTCGGAGCCCGCACCATACCATTAGCGACGTAGCATTAGTGGGAGGCGGGAGCCATCCCCTGCCAGGAGAGATCTCCTTGGCCCACCATGGCGTGCTCTTCTTGGATGAATTACCAGAATTTAAACGTTCGGTGCTTGAGGTGCTTCGGCAACCTATGGAGGAACGTAATATTACGATTTCAAGAGCAAGTCTAACGGTGGATTATCCCGCCAGTTTCATGCTCATCGCTTCCATGAACCCCTGTCCCTGTGGCTATTATAACCATCCGGACAAAGATTGTGTCTGTGGTCCTGGAGTAGTGAAACGGTATCTGAGTAAAATCTCTGGGCCGCTACTGGACCGGATTGATCTCCATGTGGAGGTGACGCCCGTTTCCTACGATGAATTGGCGACTACCGCCCGCCCCAGCGAAAGCAGTGAAGATATTGCTCAACGAGTCGTAGAAGCCCGCACTCGCCAAGTCGAACGCTTCCAGGAGCATGGAAATATTTACGCCAATGCCCAGATGCCCAGCCGAATGGTCCGAGAGGTTTGCGAGGTAGATAAAGCAGGTTTGCTTTTGGTTAAAAAGGCGATGGAGCGGCTGCAACTGTCCGCTAGAGCCTACGATCGCATCCTAAAGGTAGCGAGAACTGCGGCAGACTTGGCCGGCAGTGAGAAGATACGCCATGAACATTTGGCGGAAGCCATTCATTTCCGAAGCTTGGATCGGGAAGGCTGGGCTGGATAAGTCCTTTTCTAGCTAGATCCATGTTCGCTTCTTGACAAATTCTCATGAATAGGTCCTATTCACGCATTGAAATTTGTCCTTCCCGCAATGAATCCCTAATTTATCTGTGAACCCAACACCTATCGCCTTATGTCGTCCTTTTCCAAGCGTCAACTGTATTGCCTCGTTCTGTTACAAAGTTTCTTCATTGGCAGCTCAGCTCAGGGTAAACTATTCGATTCCGACACTATTCTGGAGTTGGAATTAAGTGGAGATACACGCTCCCTATTCAATGACCGGGAGGGAGAGGCCAGCTACTTTAAGATGGAACTCACCTATCAAGACAGTAGCGGGGAACAGATCGTGCATCCGCTAAAAGTAAAGACCCGAGGTAATTTCCGCAGAGATAGGACCAACTGCTTCTACCCGCCCCTATGGCTAAACTTCCCTAAATCCAAAATTCCAGAAAATTCGGTCTTTGCTGGACAAGATAAAATCAAGCTCGTCACTCCTTGCCGGGATCAGAAATATGTCGTGCGGGAATACCTTGCTTACAAATTGTATCAAATGCTAAGTCCGATGAGCTTTCAGGCGCGACTGGTGAAGGTGCGGTACAAGGACAGTAGCAAAGGCAAGTCCAGCCAAGCACTCTACGGTATTATACTCGAAGATAAAGATGAGATGGCGGCAAGGAATGGCGGCAAAATCATCAAACGCAAGAAGGTTAGACCTAACAAAACAGATCAATCTCTATTTCTCAAGATGGCAACCTTTGAGTACCTCATTGGCAACACAGATTGGTCCATAGAATACCAGCACAATGTCAAGCTGATGCTGAAAGATGGAAATTTAAGTCCTTTGCCTGTACCCTATGACTTCGATCATGCAGGTATTGTCAGAGCACCCTATGCTCAACCCGCCCCCGCTTTACAAATGAGCTCTATCCAAGAACGCCGATACAGGGGCTACTGTGTAGAAGACATGTCTGCGTTTGAGGAAACTTTTGCCTTCTTCAATACACATAAGGAAGCGATATATAAACTTTATCAAGAGCACCCTTTATTGGAAAAACGATACAAAAGAAGCACCGGTAAGTTTTTGGACACTTTCTACAAAACCATCAACTCACCCAAGGCCAGTAAAAAAGCCTTTCTCTACCCTTGTAATAAGCAAGGCACCGCTAAGTTCATTATTCGAGGTTTGAATACGGATTGATTCACATTTTATCTCACTAACAAAATAGAATTCACGTTGCCTTCTCTGTCTTTTTCCGTCAGTGGGTTGGCAGGATCAACAATCCAATTGCCATCTACAATAAATTTGTAGTAATGCTTACCGGCCGAAAGATCCATGCTGATCATCCAGCGACCATCTTGCTGCGTCAGTTTTGTCTTATTTTCATTCCAACCATTGAAGGAACCGGCAAGGACTACTTTATCCGCATTTTGAAAGCCCGACAATTGGAAATTAATCAATTTACGGATCTGCAAAATGGAATTGAAAGTCCCATGTTCATTCTTAACTTTTCTTGAGTTGACAGGATCATGGAGCCATTGCCCATCAGCAATGAATTTGTAGTGATATTCTCCCGGAGTCAGTTGGATACGCATTTCCCAACCATCATCGGTCCGGCTCATACGAAGGAATTCCTCATCCCAACCATTAAAAGAACCGGCAAGAATCACTCGTTCTGCGTTTAGGTGTCCCTTCAGGTAGAAGTAAGCATTACCATTAATATCGGGTTTGACATCGTACAGCTTTAAATTGTAGGTATCCTCCAGAAAGTCATTGGTGTGAATTTTGCCTTCGATGGTCGTAATCTGAGGGATGGTAACGTATCTGCCATTCACCAGAAACTTAAATTCCCAGTTAAAGGGATCATTAAACTCCCAGATCTTCTTTCGCAATTGATACTTATTCCGGCTCATCTTCTTCATGCGCCAGTTGTCCTTGCTCCAATTACTCACATTTCCAGAAACAATAACCTCGTGGATTTTCAGATCTGCAAAATCCAACCGCTCTCCACTTCCCTTCTCAAAGGCTTCCTTATATTCACGCCGATCGAACTCAAAGACGATCTCATCCCCCTCAAAGTAATAAGCTTTTGAAAAGGACTGCGCAGTCAGCCCATAGCCCAGGAGGGCAAAAGCCATCCAGACTATAATTCTTTTGGTATTTACTGCCTTTAGGTTCATACATTTCAATTAAGGCCGTTGATAGGCAAAGAAATATAACTTTTTCCGCTTGTAGTTGATTAAAGTTCGTCTTGTTGATAAAAACTCATACCCTAATACTCCATCTAAACGTGTGCCAAAATTGAGATTCATATCTGACAAGCTGGTAATAAGGGTACGCATACTATCGGAATGTTGTTGCCCAATGTAAACATCCTGAAGACTACCGGCCACTACTTCAATGGTCTGCTGACCTGCGCCCAACATCCTCACCCGCTTTACGATCTCAAATTGATCAAATACCTTTCGCCTGACGCGCCGATCTATCAAATTCAATTCCGCACCGCTATCCAATCCAAACCTCAAGTTAGCTTCCCCTACCTTCCCTTTTAACACGATGAAGTGCTTCGCTAGTTTAAAATCCATGCTATCCACCGGAGTTTCCCAGATCGCTGTACTATCGATCCGGTTTCCCTTTTTATCTAATCGGGTTAAGACCATTTGCATCAATTGGAAATCCAGGAACACCTCAAAATCTTTAAAAACATGATAGCCAATAATACCTATGATCCGGACATGTTTTTTCTGCTCAATATGACTGAGATCTACAATATTAGCCTGCACATTTTTAAAGAAAAGGTTGTCCCAATGCAAAGTATCTATCCAGCGTTTCTCTACATCTAAGACTTGTCCTGTATTCCCCATAGCACTTACCGTGCTGGAAGAGGGATTAGGTCTACCAAAGTATTGTCGGTTCAGCAATAGCCTTTCTGCCCCCGTATCCACCACGAAGTTCCCTTGAAAGGTATCAACGCGAGCCTCGACGGTAATGAGTCGGCCCGCCAAGTTAAAAGGGATATAAATCGTATTAGGGTTGATCATCACCGCTTCGGGGAAGCTTAGTGAAGGCAAGAAAAAAGGACTTTCTTCTGGAGGGTCCTCCGCTGACCAGAGTAAGCGCGGAGTTACGAGAAGTAAAATCCCTATCAAAAAGATTTGATACAGGTGCGGGCATTTCATGATAACAGCCAGGGTTTGATAGAAGCTGTATCAAATTGTCATAAATTCTGTGGAATATCAAGTCTTTTCGACCAATCTAAAGAGCGTTAGTCTGGTATAGACAAAAAAAAGAGCCCCATCCGGGGCTCCATGTATAACCTATTCTCTACCTTAATAAACATCTTACACGCTCGCTATGAGCGTTATTTCTTTTTGGTTTTTTGAGCGGTTGTTTTGAAATGTCACGAACCATTCTCCGTACACATTTCATAATCATCTCTGATTCTGGGGGCCTGAGGTAAAAGAGAAACCATAGGGTCTAATTCTCTTCTACTTCAGGGCTTGTTCAAGGGACTACAAATGTTGATTACTTAGGGTGAAAAATCGGACTGCCAGTAAGATTCACTTCTAATGAAAATGGGATTGTGGTCATCGAAATGAGTTGCAAAAGTCTCCTCTTGCTACCGGCGGTGTCAATGTTCAATGGGTGTTGTCAATTGGATTGTCTGGACCATTGGAATAACCCAAATGGCCAGTTTTAAAGGCCCCTTCACCGATAAAAATTGCGTCCTCAATGACGTTGTTCGGCTCATTGTCAGCGGGTAGGCTCGCAGCGGATTGATTAACAGTCAGCGTGTAGCCGCCGGAGCCTGAACTCCT
>JAHQWA010000466.1 GCA_019634045.1 Saprospiraceae bacterium | reverse complement strand
GATACGTTTGGCAAGTAGCGGTGGCATATGATGAAAACTACTCACCATGGTACGAAGCCCTCTCAATTTATCCCCCACCTGAGTCGCGTCTAGCGGTTCTCTCTGAAAAGAAAGCTTTAGATCAGCACGCTCATTGACTTCCTTAGCAAATTCCTCATTGGGATATAAATCGGTCATAGTCAGGGACAAGTCCTCAAAGCCGGGCTCCTTTCTCAAATGCTCAAAAGCATATAGCATAGGCCCTCCACTCCCCGAGCAAAGATCGACAATCTGATTTTGCCCACTTTCTGGAAGAACTTTTTTCAACAATTCCAGCAAATGATCTCGGGTCCCTAGCAGTCGATGCATCACTACGATTAGACGGGTCATGCATTTGCGAATGAGGTTGGGGAACCATGGGAGGTCTTCGAATTCAAAGAGGTGAATGCGCTTCATAACAAAAGGGCTTGCAGCAAATTTAATCAAGCTAAGTGCCTGAGCTAAGTATTTTGCTATTACAAGTACTTAGCAGCCCTTCAAAAGTACATTTATTTATCTGATTTTCTCTTTTCAAAGCTCAAGGCAGTAGCAAAGAATCATCCCATTTCCAGGTTTGACAAATGGGGGCATCACCCCGCAAAGCTATGGCGCTCATATATGGATCTTCCAACTGAAAATCCCTCATCCACCAATGGTCAGCTTCCGTCGGATCCCAATGGGTTTGTAACAAACGAGCCGGTTGATTAGCCAAAAACTCCACTTCAAATTCCTTTAAAGGAAAAGACAGGCCCGTGCCTAATGCTTTGATAATGGACTCCTTACGCGTCCAGCAGCGATAAAAAGCAGCCTGCCTTTTTGGGGGTGCGATGGCCAATAATTTCTCCACTTCTTCGGCTGCAAAAAAGTGTTTGGCCACCAGGTCTGTTTCAAGCGTTCGCTCCGTATTTTCAATATCCACCCCCAAGGCTCCAGCTAAGGTGAATCCCAAAAGAGCCGCACCATCCGTATGCGAAACATTAAAATGTAAACCAGGATGATGGAGTAAATGGGGTTTGCCATATTCATTTTGAACAAAGGAAATTTCAGCCGCTTGCTGACCTGAATAGAAGGCCAATAAGTAGCGCAAGACCGATCGAGTCCGGATGAACTCCAGCGCGTTTTTTTCAAACCTAAAAGCATGGGCTTTGCTTTGCTCCTCCGGTGAAAGTACTTGCCAAAAGTGATGGGCTAATGGGACTTGCTCTGGCAAAGGAAGGAACCATAGGTGCAGTTGAGCGGGTTCCAATGAGGTGTATTCAGAAGGGATTGCCCACATTATCATTACAATTGTGGGCTATTGACTCCTTTCAAGCATTCACCTAGTTGGCGAGATAAATGCTGAACTTCAGGCTCATCGAATAGGGTTTCATGATGCCCATCTACTACATGCACCGCCAAGGGGAGATCCGTTAACTCCTCCCATTGGCTAAGGTGAAAGTCATAGCTTGAATCATCATTTAACTGTCTGCTACGGATGAGTGTAATTTCTCCGGGAAAACGTTCCCACTGATAGTCCAAATAGAGGTCCGCCAATTTATCTTGCATTCTTGCCAGGTTCCTGGCTTGCTTATTCTTCAGAAAATACAAATTGTTATCAACTAAATCCCTTAGCTTATTGCGTTTAGCAGATACCATTTTGGAGAGGGCCTCCCCGGCATTGGACCGAAAACGCTGACCAAACCTCCATACCCTGCCCGGCAAGCGCTGAACCTTTTGAAAAAAGGAAGGTGGCGCTACAAAACTCCAATCATGCACAGCAGAATCAATAATTGCTAGTAAAGCTATCTCATCACCACTATTCTTCAATTGCTTGGCCATTTCGAAACATACAGCGTTACTGAAACAGGTGCCTAGGAGCGCATATGGGCCGACCGCTTGTACCCGCTTTATCTCTGCCACGTAGTGCGTAGCCATTTCTTCAATACTCTCATGATAAGAGGCCACTCCATCTAAGCCAACCGGCTGGATGGCATAGACGGGTTGATCCGCTCCCATGTGGTGACCAAGGGCATTATAGAAAAACACATGCCCTCCTCCCGCATGCACACAGAAAAGAGGCAAAGATTCTCCGCTGGCTCGAATGGGCACCAAGGCAGACCATTGATCCTCTTCTTCTCCGGTTTGCAAAAGCCCTGCCAACTCCCGAATCGTTGGATGTTGAATCAAACTTACTGGAGGTAAGTTTTTGCCCAGACTCTGCTCTATATGAGCAAAGAGTCGAACGGCCAGGAGTGAATTACCGCCGATTTGGAAAAAATTCTCCTGAACTCCAATTGGATGTCGGCCAAAAAGTTCTTCCCACATTTTGGTCAATTGAAGTTCGATCGGATTCTGCGGAGCCACATAACTATCATCTACCTTTTTAGAGAAAATGAAATTAGCTTGTTCCATCTGCAAGTAGCCGGGCTGGTTTTCCGCTTGTCTAACTCCTGTAGGAGTGGGAAGAAAATTCAGCAGATCAGCCAAAATGATACTAGGCTGATCTACGATTTGAGCAAGCAGTTGTGAAAGTCCATTCTCCAGCCACTCAATCAAGAGCGGAGAAACCCGCTCCTGCTGATATTGAAAGAGGAGATGAACTTCTCTTCCAGGTTGAATTACCAGGGTCAAAGGATAGGTAGTAGTCAGTCCACCCTGAAAATCCAGCAGCTGTACACCTCCCGCTTCCATGTTTTCCCAAGGAAAGTTTTCATAAACTAGTAAGGTATCAAAGAGTGTACTCGAATGCTTCCAGCTCGCCCAATTCAGTATTTGAGTCAAACTAATGTGTTCATACTTATGGCTGGTCATGACGGAGTGCTGAAGCGCTCTCATCCAATCTCCAATAGATTGCTTCTTCTTAATGCTAGCTCCAACTGGTAAGACATTCATAAACAAGCCAGCTAGCAAATCCATATTGGGAATATCGGCAGAACGGCCAGATACCGTATTGCCAAAAGCGATATCTTCTTTCTGTAATAATTTCGATAATAGAATTGCCCAGACTCCTTGAATTAGCGTGCTCTGCGTAATGTGTTCTTGCTGGCCAAATGCTTGCATACGTTCGCTCAGCTCGACGGGAAGCGTGCGTACTGAAGTTTGAAAAGATAGTCCAGCAACTGCTTCTTGCTGAGTGGTCGGAGCAATTAAGCTAGGGCCATGAAAACCGGCCAATTTTTCCTTCCAAAAAATGGCTGCCGACTCTTGATCTTGTTGCTGTACCCACTTCAGATAATGTTTGTAAGAAGGCAAAGCATCCAATTCCACAGCTTTGCCCGCAAGCGCTCCGGCGTAATAGGCTAATACATCTTTAAGAATGATCGTGGTAGACCAACCATCCAGCAAAATATGATGACAAGTCCACAGTAGAATAAATACTTCCGGTTCCTTTTGAAAAATCCGAAAACGGGAAATCGGGGCTTGGGTTAGGGCGATTCCCTCCTGACGATCATCTTCCTTTACCAAATCCAAGTTCTTCAAGCCTGTAGCAGAATCTCCTTGCCAGTCTTCCACCTGCCAATCTAATTCTACAAGTGGATGAACCACTTGTACCGGCTTTTCCATATTCTCCCAATGAATGGAAGTGCGAAGCACCGGATGCCGCAAAGCAACTCGTTCCCAAGCTTTCTTAAAGTGCTCTAGCTGCAAAGCGCCTTTTAATGTACAAGTAACCTGTAAGAACCCCTGATCCTCTTTCTCATAAATCGAGTGCAGCAACAAGCTCTGCTGCATGGCAGAAAGGGGATAAATAGCCTCGATCTTAGGTTTTGACATAGCTGTTCTTTAAAGTTTTACCTCCTTAGAAAAACCTGGTGGACCATCATAAAATGAAGTAGATAAACGCCCCTAACGATTGCTGTCTGTGAAGCGTTAAATTTCATTTTTGAGGGTCTTCAAACACAAGAATTTACTAAGAACCAAAAGTTATTTGCCCTAAAAGGTTATCTAGGTCATCTTGACTGATCTCCGCATCTGGAAAATCAGAAGGTGTATATTCATCTATATCTCCCTGCGTACAATGCCCAATTATTGCTGTGATGGCTTGCTGGAAGGCCTGGATTAGGTCTTCAACTGTCGATTTCCGGAAGAAATCCTGGCTATAAGTCCAGTAAAATACCAGCTGCCCCTCCTTTACGGAAGCATTGACCTCCAACGCATAGTAGCGTTCGCTACTTCCATGCCGCATCCCCTCCATCAAAGCACGGCCATTTTGCAGCCAAGAGTTGGATGGAAGATCTTGATGCCCCAAGTAATTGAAGACGATATCTGGCTTCTGATCCGGCAAGCGCAAGGGACTATCCACGGGCGTCAAATATCGAAGCACACCATAGCCTAAGCCTCCATTAGGTACCCTCCTCAGCTCCTCTTTTATATACTTGATCACAGCACCCAAAGTATTTTCTTCTTGTGCTCGAACTGGCAACGGGAAGAAAGAAGTAAACCAACCCACTGAGCCTACAAAATCAAAATCATCCTCTAGCGTTTCACGCCCATGCCGTTCCAATCCAAAGGTTAACCGATCTACCTTCATTTGATCTTGCACCGCTTTCCATAAGGCTACCAGTAAAATTTCATCAATTTTGGTATGGTAGGATTGATGCACATCCTGAAGGAGTAGCTGAGTCTCTTTCTCCGAAAGGGAAAACGGTATCGTTGCTGAACGAGATTCTGAACTCGGCCAATTGGAGGTCTGATCAAAGGGCAAGCTGGTATTTGAAACCTTCCCCAGTTTTTCGCTCCAAAAAGTAAAATCACTATCCCAGCTCCCTGCTTTTACCCCGGCCTCTAGATACTCTGCCCAATCTCTGAGTGAAAGGGATTTATTTCCAAGATCTAGTGCTTTCTGCGACCCTTGTTGGGCCAAAAGGGTGGCTAGGTCATCCACTATGATTTTCCAGGAAACTGCATCAATGATCAAATGATGAGCAATCAAGGCCAGTTGCTTATTCTGCTCTGAGGCATTCTCAACCAGAATAGCTATAAACAATGGTCCGGATGAAAGAGCTAGTTGCTGTTGGCGATTTTCCAGATACTGATGTACACCCGCTGCTTGATCCAACCATCCACTAGCATCCACTTGTTCAAAGGTGCCGGGAGGGTAGGCTTCTCGATACTCCGCCTTCCATTTTTGGTTTACTTGATTAAAGTTCAAGCGCAAACCATCATGGTGTTTTACTAGAAACTCAATAACAGTGGCTAAATCAGTAGCTGAGAGGGCTGGATCTAAGTCAAATAACAAGCCCTGATTCCAATGATGAGGGGCTATCTTATGCTCATCAAAGAACCAATGTTGAATCGGCAGTAAGGGTAAGGTCCCTTGCAATGGTCCAGTTTGCCTTGGCCTTTGCTCCAACTGACTGTCTACAAAAAGTGCCAGTGAAGCTATCGTCTGATGCTCAAACAACTGATTAGCAGCTAATGAAAGGCCTGCCTTTCGCGCTTTAGCAATGATCTGGATACTCAATATCGAATCACCCCCTATTTCAAAGAAATTATCGTGTATCCCAATCGGACTAGTTCCCAGAACCTCTTCCCATATCTCCACTAGCTGCTGTTGTACTTCGTTTTGGGCGGGCCTACTCCTTGCTGTGCTTTCTCGGTGGACCTGCGCGGGGCGAGGTAGTGCTTTCTCATTGATTTTGCCATTGGGCAATCTAGGCCAACCCTCTAGTTGGATCAAATGGGAAGGCACCATGTAGGCTGGCAGTTGGGTTCTCAGCTGCCCTAAAATATCGGCGCTGGAAACGGCAGAATCGCCTCCTATAAAATAGGCCATCAATTTAGCCGCTGCTCCTTCTTCTCTTTGCACAATCACCAAGGCATCCTGAACAGTATCGCCTTGTAGGATAGCAGCTTGAATCTCCGTCAACTCAATGCGATACCCCCTTATTTTCACCTGTCGATCGGCGCGCCCCAGAAAATCAATCAACCCATTGCTACGATACTTAGCCAAATCTCCGGTTCTGTATAACTTTTCGGTGATGTTTGGCCGGAAAGGGTTGGGTATAAAGTGCTGTGTATTCAGATCGGGACGATTTAGATAACCCGCTGTAATTCCAGCTCCTCCGACGTACAGTTCCCCTGCTACACCAGTCGGGACTGGCTTTTTATTTTCATCCAGAATATAGATTTCTGCATTGGGTATCGGTCGGCCAATCGGGACTCCCCGATCGACATCTGATGGATCTACTTTATGTGCTGTACACCATACGCTAGCCTCTGTTGGGCCGTATTCATTATACAAGTGAGTATTTGGCAGCGCGGCAAAATGTTGCTCCACCAAAGTTGAACTACAAGCCTCACCTGCTACGATCACCGTATTAAGGGACTTCAAGCTTGAAAGCTCAATATGTTGCAAAAGCACATTATATAGGGACGGCAATAGTAAGGTGTGGCTTACGGCCCTGCTTTCAATCAATGCTGCCAATTGATCAAGATCTTGTTCGATCCGATGTTTTGGCAATACCAAGGTTCCTCCTGTGCAAAGGGTCCAGAATATGCCTACCACAGAACTATCAAAAGCAAAGGAAGATAAAAGCAAAAAACGCGTAGGTGCATTCAGATAATAGGAGAAACGAGCCCTTGTTGAATGTAATAGATTTCGGTGCGTCACTTGCACCCCTTTGGGTTTCCCCGTACTCCCTGAGGTATAAATTATATAAGCCAATTGACCTGGATCGATCTGGACAGCTGCCGTTTTTTGGACGCTTGTTCCTGTCTTATAAATACTGGATAGAAGAGCTATTTCAGCCGTAAGCACCGGGAGTTGACCGCTAATGGCTGCTTGGCTTAACACCCATCTCACGCCTGTATCCGCTATCATAAAGCTTACCCGATCTGCAGGGTATTCTGGGTCAATGGGCAAGTAGGCTCCTCCCGCTTGCAATATCCCCATGATCCCGATAATCATATCCAGTGAGCGGGCGGTGTGAAGGCCTACTACTTCGCCTGCTTGCAGTCCTTCCTCCACCAACCAACTAGCGATACTTTGCGCTTTCGTTTGTAGGTCTTTATAACTTAATTCCGCTTCCCCAAAAACCGTGGCTAACTGCTCTGCCTGTAAAGAGACTTGCTGTTGGAACAGATCCAAGATAGTTCCTTCTAATTGTACTTCTTGTTCTGTTTGATTCCACTCCTCTAGTAATTGATACTCTTCTCTTTCAGTCAAAATCGGTAAAGCACCTATCTTTGTATTTGGCGCTTTTACTATCCCTTCTAGCAGCGTCCGGAAGTGCTCCTGCATGCGCACAATCGTCTCTTCTTCAAACAGATCCGTTGCATACTCAAAAATGGCTGAAAGTCCAGATTCTTCTTCCGATATATATAAAGTCAAATCGAATTTTGCTACCCCTAAATCAAAGGGCTGATGCACTAACTCAAGATCTGCCCCCATGGAAGGAGTTGTCGGGACTTTATGGAAAAGAAACATGACCTGAAAAAGTGGGTTGGAAGTAGAAGCCCGTTCTGGACTCAATTCACGTACCAATAATTCGAAGGGAACATTTTTATGGGAAAAGGCCTCCAATACGGTCTGCTGAACCTGGCCCAGCAATGTGCGAAAGGATGGGTCATTTTCTAAATCAGAACGCAGGACCAAGGTATCATTAAAGAAACCAATCAGTTCTTGTAAAGAGAGTTGATCTCGATTGGAAAAGGGCGTACCTATAACGATATCCTTCTGACCACTATACTTAGATAACAAAACCTTGAATGCGGTCAATAAGAAGATAAACAGCGTCACCCCTTCTTGGCTCGCTATTGCTTGTAATTGTTTGGACAACTCAGGTGAAAAGGACTGTTTGTGAAAAGCTCCACGGAAGCTAGCTTGTGGTGGTGGAATATGATCTACCGGTAGCTTTAGAATGGGAAGCTCCCCGCCAAGCTTTTGAGTCCAGTACTGAAGATCTGCTGGAGCTACTTTTTGCTGGCGCTGCCATTTGGTATAATCTAGATAGGTATGTGGTAATACACGCAGGTTCGCAGCTGATCCATCCGTATTTGCGATATATAAACGTGCCAGGTCTTCTCGCAACAAGCCCATCGACCATTTGTCCGTGATAATATGATGCATGGTCAATACCAACCAATACCAACCTTCATCCAAACGCAAAACCACTATCCGTGTTAAAGGGCCCTGGGCTAGATCAAAAGGCTGGGAAGCAGATTCTCGAGCTGCCTGTTCTGCCAAAGTTCTCCGTTCTTCCTTCGGTTGGCTACTCAAATCCTGTACTACGAATTCCAATTGGGCGTCCTCATGAATGTACTGAAATACTTGCCCTTGCTCCTCTGGAAAAGTCGTCCTCAGGATTGGATACTTTTCTGCTAAGTCTATAAAGCTTTTCCTCAAAGCCTTTACTTGCAGTTTTCCCCTCAACTCCATAATATCTGCATAGTGATAAAAGGGGTTGTCCGGGTATAATTGCTGTAAAAACCATAAACGTTGCTGTCCCAAGGAGAGGGGACCGCGTTTATCATCAGAAGAAGTAGGTCCAGCCGCTGGCTTTTGCTTTTGCTTCTGACGCCAACGTTCCAATAAGCTGGACTTGTCTCCGTTTCCTTTTGAATTTTTCACGCTTACTTTTCTTTTATCAAGAATCAGAGTACTCCTATTATACGCAGTACTTTCCTAAAAGCACGCCCTACAAAATCATCCAAAAGGAAGTTGACATCAAAACTTCTCTCTACAAACCAATACATGGCTATCGCAATCAAAAACACTGAACCATAGATCAAAATCTTAGGATAGTAAGTCGATTTTCTGATAAAATATAAAATGGGAAACATGACACAGATAATCGCCAACTGTCCCAATTCTACCCCTAGATTGAAGCCGAGTAAAGACAAGATCATGAACTCACCTCGCAAACCGATTTCCCCCAATACACTTGCAAATCCAAAACCGTGAAACAGTCCAAAACCAAAAGCAATCAACCAATCTCTTTTCCCAAATAGGGGGCTGATATTATGGTAGGCTGCCAAAGCAATGGAAAAGGCAATGATGGCCTCGACCATGGCAGAAGGTAATTTGACTACTCCTAAAGCTGCTAAACTCAAAGTAATGGTATGCGCGATGGTGAAGTAGGTGACGATCTTTACGACATAAATCAAGGCTGGTCTAAACTTCTCAACGGGAATCCAATTCTTCATAGCGGCCTTGAGACCTGAAGGGCTCAATTGCTTGTGCACATCAATATCTTTCAAGCTAAATTTCTTTTTCTCCTCTCCTTCTTTCTTTTCTTTTCTCAAGCGTATCGCTACAGCAGGCAAGACTAGTGCCAACAAAAACAGGATATGATCTAGGCCAATCCAGATATGCCAAACCCCTTGCTTAATCATAGCCCAGAATCCTTTCATCACGGAGGATTCTGTCAAATCCAATTCTTGAATGCCACTTCCGCTATCATAGACTAAAGAAACCTGTGCCTCATTATCAAAGATCCCGGCCTTCCAGTTGTAGGCCACCACCAACAGTCCTTGATGATTGGGGTCTTTATCAAAAAGTACTTCATATTTCACATCCAAGGCATCGGGTATTGGAGTCGTTCGGCCCAATTCAAAATTGAGTTGCACAAACTCCCCCAAATCCTCCATATCTAGCAAACCTATCTCCAAAAACTTAATCGGGTGGTCTCCAGCAATTGATCGGAAGCCGACTCTTTTCAAGACGTATGATTTGATTCGTTCCAAGTGAGGCGTCAATTGCTCCATGGTGAGACCTTCCGGGAAATTGAGGTCTAATGCCTTATTCAAATCCTCTGTTGTAATCTCAATTACGCCCCCCACTTTATCCTCATAGATTTTCATGAAGACATAACTCTGATCAGGAGCATGCCCCTGCAAAGCATAGGGAGTAGCCAGGATGAATATGGCAAATAATACGGCGAGTTTTCTCGTAATAAAGGTGTTCATAGAAGGTTAATTTGCTGTAGAAACCTGCGCCATCTCTCTGAACAAGGCACTTGTTTCTACCAATTTATCATAGGTTCCTTTTTCTACTATCTGTCCGTTTTTCAACAGATATATGCAATCGACATGCCGCACGGTACTGAGTCTGTGCGCAATGACGATCATCGTTATTTTCTTTTCTATTTTTTGGATGGCCTCGATGATGGCCTGCTCTGTTATACCATCCAAAGCACTGGTGGCCTCATCCAATACCAAAACCGCTGGGTTCCTGTATAGGGCTCGTGCTAAGCCTAGCCGTTGACGTTGGCCACCACTTAATCGCACCCCTCTTTCTCCCACCATCGTATCAAACCCTTGAGGTAGTTCATTTGCGATAAAATCATGAATATTGGCCATCCGGGTAGCTTTCTCTAGCTGGGTGGAATCGATCTCATCATCAGGCTGGCCGATTGCTATATTCCGGCGGATGGTATCATCAAACAAAAAAACTTCTTGTGACACATAGCCAATCTGCTTCTGCCAATGCGAAGCCTTGGTCTTATCTACTACTTCCTCATCTATCTTCAATTGTCCATTGGAGGGTTCTAATAAACCTACGAGGATATCGACCAAGGTAGTTTTCCCGGAGCCTGTGCTCCCGACAAAGGCAATGGTTGCGCCTTTAGGAATGACCATATTAAGCTCCTTGATCACCGGTGCTTCATCCTCATTGTACTGGAAAGAAACATTGTCGAACGAAATAGCGTCGTGAAAAGGGATTCGATAAGCGTCTTCCTCAAGGGTCAAATTATCAGTTGGTATATATAGTAGATCTTGATATAATTTTTCCACCACTGGAAAACTATGCTGTACATTGGCAGCAGCCGCAAAGGCACGCTGTAGGGCGGGCAGCAGTCGATAGCCAGCCAAGGCATATAGACTCAATAAAGGCAGAACGCCCTGGATCGCATTCCCATTAACCAACAAGAAAACAACGATGGACAGTATACTGCCAAATGCCAATACTTCTATAATATATCTAGGAGCAGAGACCACCAAATGCACCTTTGGGTGAAGATCACTATGCTCTCGGGATGCTTGTACAAATCGCTTAAAGAAGAAGCCTTGCGCATTATATACCCGAGATGTTTTAATACTCGTAAGTGCTTCACTCATGCTCTTGAATCGCTCCATATTGAGTGATACTCGCTCTTGACCAATCCTAGAGAGGAAATGCCGTCGACCCAAATACACGAGTCCATATGAGCTACCCAATAGGAAGGAAACTGTAAGTGCAATCTTAATATCCACGAAAAGTAGTAGCACAAAAATGAAAAGCACTACCACTAATTGCGTGATCAACTCCAACAAAGGCACCAGCACACCTGCCGTGAACTGACTGACTTCTAGAATGATATTGGAAAATAGTTCTGATGTATTCTTATTCAGGAAATAACGATAGGGCCGATTCAGGTAATTTCTCAACAATCGACTACACAACTGATGAGCTACGTCCCAAGCATATTTATGCTGCCACCAACTTACAAACAGTGCAAATGCTTTGGATACGGCCAACAATAATAATACGCCAATACCCGCCCCAATCAACATATCTCTTGTAGATTGAAATCCTACTTCTTGGTATACCCAACTTAACCATTCATTTTCGGTAATGGCAGAGGGATCAGCCACCAGTTGCATGAACGGAAATATCGAGGCAATACCTACTAATTCCAGAATAGCCATGCACAAAATGGCCAGGAATAAACGACCTAACAGGGCCCTTTCATCCTTAGTTAGAATAGATAAAAGCTTTTTTATAGTTTTTGTATTTAAACACTGTCGAGATCACCAAACAAACAATGACGTTTCTGATAATCCTAGGGGAAATGTTTTGTTCAAATCCCAAAGGATATTGGGATACGACAATATAAAATTGGGTTGACAGTGTTGTGTTTCAAAAATGAAACCTTGGTCAAACAAATGGTAAACCAATGATATCAAGTGATTTATAAAAAGAAGGCAGCAAGATAGGGGGTGGAATAGTTCGCTGAAAAAAATATAGCTTAATAGTGGTTACCGTGCCTTCTTAAAGCGGGGTTTTTACAGTCCACTTCACTATGTCACTACGCAATCATTTGCCCTTTGTTTCACTAGAAAAATTATTTGTAAGAATTCTTACATTCGGAGCAATTTAAGTTTGGCTAGTCTTTAATTAATTAGAATTTTACATATATTTGCAAGAGCTATTTTGCTGTCCCTCCCCTATTTGTGAAATCTTATCTTTCTCGGTCACTACCATACCCTTGTATCCCGTAATTGGTATTTTCCAATTACTGTCATCTATTGATCATTATTATGAACAGGCCTTTGCAAACAACGCTAATCTTGACGCCTGAGGATGTGCAATATATCATCCAGCATATAGGCGCAGATCAACTTATGGACCAGCTCATTGCTCGACTTGAGCAAGCCTTCCTTAAGTTTGACCCAGCTCAAACGGATATTCCTATCCGTTCGGGTTTCAACTATGAAAAGCCCTATCCAGGACTCATCGAGTGGATGCCCTTATACCAGGCAAGTGATCAAATTGTTATAAAAGTGGTAGGATATCACCCCGAGAACCCAAATCGACTCGCTTTACCAACCATTGTTTCAACCATTTCAGCATATGATAGTACGAATGGACACCTCATTGGCCTAGCTGACGGAGTGCTTTTAACGGCTTTGCGAACGGGTGCTGCCTCTGCGGTAGCTACCCGGCATTTGGCCAAACCAGAAAGTACTAGTCTCGGCTTAATCGGTTGCGGTGCACAAGCCATTACGCAGCTGCATGCGATCTCCAGAGTACGAAATATCAAAGAAGTTCGCTTCTATGATGCGGATGCCCAAACCATGGCCAATTTTGCGGAAAGATGTACAGCATTGCAGCTAAATTGTCAATTTATACCTACCTCTTTGAAGGCGGTAGTAGAACAGTCTGATGTCATCTGTACAGCCACTTCCATCGATGTGGGAGAAGGTCCTTTGTTCGATGACCTTCCGACTTTACCACACTTACATGTAAATGCCGTCGGTTCAGATTTTCCGGGTAAGATCGAGCTGCCAAAATCCTTATTGGAACAAAGCTTTATCTGTCCAGATTTCATTGAACAAGCCTTGAAAGAGGGAGAATGCCAACAACTGAGTCGAGCGGAAATAGATACCGATATCATTGAATTTATAAAGCAAAAAGACACTGGCCCTGCTGTACAGGACAAAAGGACAATTTTTGACTCCACAGGCTGGGCATTGGAAGATCAGGTGGTGATGAATCTCTTTATGGAATATGCCAATGAGCTCGGCAGAGGACAAGAGATCGCCATAGAATCTTTACAGGAAGACGCCAAGAACCCTTATCACTTCATGAGTGAAGTTGCGGTAAAAACCTACTAGTATGCCGAAACTCCTTCAAAAAGTTGAAGGAGCTATGATTGACATATTGATTATTGATCAACACGAACAGTTCTAATCGGAATGCGCCGAATTTCCTCATAAGATTCCTTGTAGAACAGAGCGGTTACTTGATAGAAACGGACTTCTTTCAATGCTTTCGCTCCGACTGTAGGTAATTTCTTGGGATAATGCATAACAATATTAGGTGCAGAAATCTTGCTGAAGAGCGTCTCCTTGTCCAATCGCTTATTCCAGTTTTGGAGAAAACGCTTGACAATGGCATCAAAATCCGCAGTAACTTCTTCATCTTGTCCGCCTAGACCATGCTTAGCTTCCATGTCCAGGAATTCCTCTTTGGAACGAATAGCTAGCAACTCCTTAGCTAAAGCAGCCTCACCTTTTACATCGGAAATAAAAAGGACAGGTTGTGGAGCTAAATATGACAAACCGGTCATAGTAAACTGATAGTCATACGGAGCAAAGAAACTAAGGGGAAGATCGACCTCCTCTCCATCAACCGTTACGGCTTGGGCTTCATAGGCATAACTAAATGGCATATCATACCATGATATTTCCACCGGCTTACACCAGAAGCGACCAGCAATGACAAGTAGCATGGAAAGAACGATCTGTGCTGGTGACAAGCGAAGGAATTGCCCAAGGCCATTTTTCTTTAGCAAGAGAATCAGCAGCGTGGTATCTACAATGATCCACATCCAGAGGTCAATACCGGTGAAGGCCAAAATCCCTAGATGCATAGCCACCCAGCCAGCCAAAAAGATCAAGGGAAGTTTTCGGTGAAGAAAGAAGAGAAATGCGCCGAATTCGACAAACATGACGAATAACTTCATCAGGCCATTTAGTGGAACAAAAAAGCGCATAAAAGATAGCATCTGTTCTGCGCTAAGGTGGGCCAACCAATTGTTGGAGTAGGAAGCGGGTAGGATCAGAAAGATTTCATTCGAACGAATCCACTCCCAACTGAGCTTGCCCCAACCAGGCTGCCAATAATGGGAAGCATACAGACAACCTAAAACTAGTATGAATTCTTGAACAGGGAAGCGTTTATTGACCAAATACAGTGCAAAGCCAGCAACAAAAAGTACTAGGGTTCGTAGCAAAAGATAGGTCATGGTCCAAGAGAAACCTATCATGAGCGTGAATTGCCAAACTACTGGTAAGAGGAGGGTCAGAAAGGGAAAAACGAAGATCGGTCTCCAGAAAACTAGAATAAGAAAGAGGAGCAGTAGGGATCGATCAAGTAGATGAGCTTGATTAAAAAACAAATTGAAATCATAGGTCGAATAAGACCAGGCAAGGGCTCCTGTGGCGGCCAAGATGAGCCACCTTAGTGAAGTCCCAAAATCCAATTGTTGCCATTTAACCAGCAGTCGTCCCCAAAAGACCAAAGAAAAAGATACCGCACCTACAAGAGCTAAGCCGTACCAGGACCGAAATAATTGCTTAATAAATTCTCCGTAAATAAATGGAGCCTCGTATCGATCAAAAGAAAGATGTGTAGCTCTCATTAATAACCTATCTAAAACAATATAAATCCCGATTAGGCCTGCGACCCGTATATATTGCTGAAGGGGGTCGTTAGCGGGCAATCGAGAATCATCACCCCACCAATTCCCCCATAGTTGCCGGGCTTTTAGCCAGTTGGTACGCAGTAGTTCCATAGTGTTCTAGTTGTACTAATTGTTGAAGGCCTTCCATCTTTATCAAATGAAGTATCAAGCTTTTCCTAGCTATTTATAAGGCCTTACGGCTAAAATGTTTCATGGATCAAGTTGATACACAAAACTTTGGAAAACACTATGAAGTCATTTCTATTATGGTTATCCCTAGCCTGTCTTCCCTTTTGTTTATCAGGACAAAAGATCAACGGTAAGGTATTGGATGATAATAATGAACCCACCGCCGGAGCCTATGTGCTCAATTTATCCACTGAAGAACATACGCATTCCCAGGAAAATGGTTCATTCACACTTAACAATGTGTCGGCGGGTGATACCCTTCAAGTTATTCACCTCGGATACAAAACACAAAAGGTCATTGTAAAAGACCTCAACTCATCGATTGATATCAAATTGGCAGATTGGATCTTTCAATTAGATGAGGTGGTGGTAGGGAGGAATAATCGCTCCCTTAATTTGATTTCAGGCATTGATCTTACGCTCAATCCCGTAAACTCTTCTCAGGAGATTCTCCGGAAGGTTCCGGGGCTATTTATTGGTCAACATGCGGGAGGCGGTAAAGCAGAGCAGATCTTTTTACGAGGATTCGATATAGATCACGGCACCGATGTCAATATTATGGTGGACGGGATGCCCGTCAACATGGTATCCCATGCACATGGTCAGGGCTATGCAGATCTCCATTTCCTTATTCCAGAAACGATCGACAAGATCGATTTTGCCAAAGGACCCTATCACGCGGATAAAGGCAATTTTGCTACTGCTGGATATATTCACTTTAAAACGAAAGATCGCCTGGATAATAGCTTGTTCAAATTGGATATTGGTCGATTCAACACCTTCCGGACGGTAGGCGTATTTGATGTATTGAATACGGAAAATAGCAATGCTTATGTGGCTACGGAATATCTACTGACAGATGGGCCATTTCAATCTTCTCAGAATTTTAGCCGACTCAATGTAATGGGAAAATTCAATACTAAACTCGCCAATGATGGACAGTTGAGTATTATGGCATCCCACTTTCAAAGCCAATGGGATGCTTCTGGTCAAATCCCTTTTCGGGCCATCGACTCCGGTCTCATCACCCGCTTTGGTGCCATTGATGACACAGAAGGAGGGAATACCAGCCGAACCAATCTTGCGATCAATTTCCGAAAAACCTTGGATGAAAAGACTTTTGTCAAAAGTAATGTCTACTACGCGCTATATGATTTTGAGCTATTCTCAAACTTCACCTTTTTTCTTAGGGACCCTGAAAACGGAGATCAAATTCGGCAACACGAGAGAAGACAATTCTTCGGATTCCAAACTGAATGGAACCGTTCTACCTATATCAATGATGTAGCCACCCTACTTCAAGCGGGAGTTGGCCTCCGCAGTGATAACATCAACGACAATGAACTCTCCTACACCAAGAATCGACGTACGACCTTGGAACATGTGCAACTAGGGCAAGTGCAGGAGTCCAATGTATATGGTTATTTCAATGCAGAATTTGAATTTGGGAAATGGTTGCTTAATCCAGCCCTACGATTGGATTATGTCGCTGGTAATTATATCAATGCCCTATCCCCTACTTATAGCAATGAATCTATTTCTCAAACACTGGCCAGCCCGAAGCTAAATCTGATCTACAATCAAAATAGAAATGTTCAGTTCTTCCTCAAATCTGGCTTTGGATTCCACTCTAATGATACCCGAGTAGTCCTGGAACAAAGTGGTCGTAAATTACTACCCACTGCCTTCGGATTAGATCTCGGAACCACCTGGAAACCGGCACCTCGCCTAGTAACGGAAATCGCCATTTGGCACTTGAGACTAGAACAAGAGTTTGTCTACGTTGGAGATGAGGGCGTAGTGGAACCCAGTGGAAGAACACGCAGGGCCGGCATAGACTTAGGTTTGCGCTTTCAGGCTAACAAATGGCTATTCATGGATGCCGACTGGACTTATACCCTAGCTCGTAGTATCGATGAACCTGAAGATGCACAATACATTCCTTTAGCACCTGTACAAACCTTTACGGGAGGGATCAATGTGTTGAAAAATGGTTTTACCACGAGTCTTAAGGCTCGGTTTCTGGCAGACCGCGCGGCTAATGAGGATAACAGCATCGTAGCAAAGGGATATATGATCCTGGATTTAAATCTAGGATACAAGCATAAGAATCTTTCTTGGAACATCGCAGTAGAGAACCTGCTAGACGTAGATTGGGAAGAAACCCAATTTGCTACGCAGTCTCGCTTACCTGGCGAAGGCTCCGAGGGCTTCGAAGAAATACACTTTACACCCGGTACCCCCTTCTTCTTAAAAGGAGGAATCACTTATGAGTTTTAAACTAAGATAAATATGGATTTTTCCTGGCCGGAAAACTATACCCAAACCCGAGATGAGATCATCAGTTTTGCGCAAGAGCAATTGAATGAGGGGCTTGTGGAACGCGATGAACAAGGTGTTTTTGACCGAAAGCTCTGGCAAAAGTGTGCCGACTTTGGGATCCTTGGACTAGCTGCCCCAAAAGCCTTTGGAGGGCGAACAGCGGAGATCGACCTACTCCTGGCCATGCTCGCCATGGAAGGGTTTGGCTACGCCTGTAAGGACAATGGCCTGGCATTAGGGTTAAATGCACAAATGTGGACGGTACAGATTCCTATTGCTCATTTTGGTACAGAAGCCCAAAAGCAAAAATATTTGACGGCCTTTACTGCCGGACAGTGGATCGCTGCTCATGCGCTCACGGAACCCAATGCGGGCTCGGATATATTCAGTATGGAAACCCGTGCGGAAAAGACCGATAAAGGATATGTCTTGAATGGCAAGAAACACCTAATCACATTGGCCCCGATTGCAGATACCGCCTTGGTTTTCGCCAACATCAACCCCAAATTGGGTAAGTGGGGGGTGACTGCCTTCTTGGTGGATAAAGGAACCCCAGGTTTCATCCAAAGTCCAGTCCAAAGTAAAATGGGCCTTCGAACGGTTCCCATTGGCTCACTGACTTTTGAGGATTGTTTCATTCCTACAGAGAACCGCCTAGGTGGGGAGGGAGCAGGTTTCAGCATTCTAAACTACTCATTGGAATATGATCGCTGCTGCATTTTAGCTAGTCAATTAGGGGCGATGGAGCGGCAGTTGGAAGAAACTATTGCATTTGTAAAAGAACGCCAACAATTCGGCCAGCCCATTGGAAAATTTCAATCCGTATCAAATCGGATCGCAGATATGAAGCTTCGCCTAGAAGCCTCCAGGTTACTCCTTTACAAAGTCGCATGGTTGAAGAAACAAGGTAAATCTGCCTTGATGGAAGCAGCACTGCTGAAGTTACAATTAAGTGAAAGCTTTGTGGCTTCCAGTCTAGATGCGGTGCGCTCTAGGGGCGGTTTGGGATACTTGACAAGCACAGAAGTAGAACGAGATTTAAGGGATGCTGTTGGCGGGGTCTTGTACGCAGGAACTTCTGATATACAGCGAAGCATTATTGCAAAACTACTAGGACTATAACCTATTACTATAAACAAATATGATTTATACACTCCCGCAAGCGGTTGAAGCATCTGCTAAGGCGTTCCCAACAAAGGAGGCTTTTCGTTGCATGCAAAAATCGTATACCTACCAGGAGTTGGAAGCACAGATGAATCAGCTGGCTAATTTTCTGATTCAAAATGGTGTCCAGAAAGGAGATAGAGTTGGTGTTTATTTGAATCGTTGCCTGGAATCTGCTTTGGCCATTTATGGGATCATGCAAGCAGGTGCCGTTTTTGTGCCTTTAGATCCATTGGCTCCAATCGATCGAATCAAATACCTCTTGGAAGATTGCGAGGTCCAATTTGTTATCAGCCAAAACGCCCAAAGTAAAAAGCTGGAACAATTAATCGCTTTAGAAGGCCCACTAAAAGGTATTATCGGATTGCAAAAGGATTGGGCTGTTCCTACTCATAACTGGGAACACATTCAAGCCACGATGTCCAGTACGAAACCGGCGGTGAAAGTCTTGGCGGATGATCTGGCCTATATCATGTATACCTCTGGGACCACCGGAACACCTAAAGGTATCATGCATACGCATTATAGTGGTTTGAGTTACGCCAAGCTATCAGCTGACCTCTACGAGCTTACAAATTTGGATAGAGTGGGCAATCACGCTGCTCTTCATTTCGATATATCCACCTTTGGCTACTTATCTGCTCCGCTAGTTGGAGCTACCACGATCATCGTTCCAGATGCCCATACCAAAATGCCAGCCAGCCTTTCTAGCCTAATGGAAAAGGAAAAGTTGACGCTTTGGTATTCTGTGCCTTTGGCATTGATCCAATTGGTACAAAGAGGTGTCCTGGAAGAACGAGATCTCTCCAGCCTACGTTGGGTCCTGTTCGGTGGTGAGCCTTTCCCACCCAAATTTCTACGAACCCTCATGGAGGCTTGGCCACAAGCTAGCTTCAGTAATGTATATGGGCCCGCTGAGGTCAACCAATGTACATACTATACCATTCCGGAAGTGCCAGAAGATGATCAACCCTTACCGCTCGGTCATGTATGGGGTAATACGGAAATGTTGATCTTGGATCCTAAGGACCAAGCCGTAGCCAATGGTGAAACCGGCGAGCTCTTAATCCGTAGTGCTACTAGAATGAAGGGGTATTGGAAAAGGCCTGACTTGACGGATCGTGGATTCTATATCAATAAAGGCCATACGGGTGTCTCAAAGATATTCTACCGCACTGGCGATCTGGTTCAGTTAGGCGAAGGAGGTCTGCTGCACTTCCTGGGAAGAAAGGATAGGCAAATCAAAACGAGAGGATATCGAGTAGAATTGGATGAAGTAGAAGCGCTGTTGATTACCCACGAAGCCGTCGAGGAAGCTGCCGTATTCGCCTACCCTCATCCTGAATCAGGCCTGTTGATTGGCGCGGCTGTTACCCTAAAGGTCAATCAAAGCATAGCAGAAAACGAACTACAAAGACATATTGGCCAGGCATTACCTTGGTATGCCGTGCCACAACAAATAAACATTACCCATGCGCTTCCACGCACCCCAGCCGGAAAGATCAATCGCAAGGTGCTCATTGCGCAAGCAAAGGTTTAATTCATACCGATGCGGTTCACTGACAATTTTTGTGGTTTTGAGTCCCCCTTTTAGCTAAAAACATTGCCCACAAAAATTATCAGAGAAGGACCTATGCTTCTATTTCAACAAAAATCGAGAACAATGAACGACATTCTAATTGAATATATACAAACGAATTTACTGGCGGGACAATCCGATGTAAACCTAAGTCCGGAGGATGATCTCTTGGGTTCTGGACTAGTAGATTCACTAGGTATGATCCAACTCCTGGCCTTCATAGAGGAGAAGTTTGAGATCAAAGTGCCCCCGCAAGATATGACGATAGAAAATTTCATGTCCGTAGCGGCTATCAGTCAATACCTAGTGCGTCTTAAAGCAGCATAAATGAAACAACACCTATTGTCAACTTCACTTGTGACTCAAACACAAGACCTGACCCAGAGTCAGCTCTTAATGTGGGCCGGACAAACCCTAAGTCCTACTGCACCACTATATAATATGGTGCTTGCTTTTAAGATCAAGGGAAGCCTCGATGTGGCAAAATTCCAACTGGCCTTCCAGACTTTGGTCAACAGCAGTGATTCCATGCGAATCATCTTCCAGGATGAAGCAGGCATACCGAAACAAACACTCTTACCCCAAATGGACTACCAACTGCCATTTATGGATTGGAGTGAGCAGGCTAACCCCAAAGCCAAGTATGAAGAATGGGCCGCCAAGCGGAGCCAGATACAACTCGATCTAAGCCGTTGTGGTTTTGATTCCGCCTTAGTTAAAATAAATCAAGGGCAATACATTTGGTACTTCAATCAGCATCATCTGATCACAGACGCCTGGAGTGTTTCGATTCTCTACAGCAAAATGGTAGAGTTGTATCAGGCTGCTTTGAAAGAAGAGTTGACGATTATCTCGGCAATTCCGAATTTCTCTGCCTACCTAAAAGAAGAAAAACAACGGCGAGAATCTGAAAAACACCTACCCATTCGAAAATTCTGGGAAGAAAAGGTGCGATCACTTCCTAGCCCGCCTAGACTTTACGGCTATCGAGCAGGTAAATCGACCAGCCGTTCACAACGGGTTTTCTTGGATCTTGGGGAGGAGCGGTCGGATCAACTTCGGCAGCTGGCTCAGGAAGCAGATGTGAGATCCTGGACGCCCCATTTATCATTGTTCAATATTTTCGCTACCTCCCTGTTTGCCTTCTTGTATAAAGTCGGAGGGCAAGAGCAGGTTTCCTTCGGAACACCTGCACATAATCGGCCTACTCCCTTGTGGAAAGCAACCGCTGGTGTCTTTATTGAAATTTTCCCGATGGCCGCTGAATTGTCTTCGGGAGATAGCTTGGGCAGCCTATTACAGCGCGTAAAAGCAGAGAGCAACTCCTTTCTTCGGTATGCGCAAACAGGCGCTGCTAGCCCTGCCTTAAGCAAAGGCTTCAACGTTATCCTTAACTACATTCACGCCGCTTTTTCCGACTTCGCGGGAATGCCAATGGAATCCGATTGGATTCATCCCCAGCATTGCGATCCGAGGCACCACCTTCGGTTGCAAGTACACGATATGGATGCCTCTGGTAGTATCCAGCTCCATTTTGACCTAAATGAAGCCGTTTTCAATGCACAACAACGGCAAGTCATACCTCAGCACTTTTTAGCTTTACTAGACGCCTTCATAGCAGATCGAAGTCAAACTATTGATTCCATCTCCATCACTACAGCAGCAGAAGTAAGTGCAAAACAAGAATCTCAGCTCAGCGCTTTTGCTTATAAAAGCGTTTACCCCAATGTGGTAGAAGCTCTAGCCATTCAAGTCGATGCGACCCCCAACCACGTGGCCATCGAATGCCTGGACCAGCAACATAGCTATAGAGAATTTGAGCGACAGAGCAATCAACTCGCTCATCACCTGATAAAGTTAGGGGTAGAACCTGGGCAACGCATTGCAGTCCATTTACACCGAAGTCCTGAACTATTACTGAGCATTTGGGCTATATTGAAGACGGGGGCTTGTTACATTCCGATTTCCCCAGACTATCCCAAACAGCGCATTGCGTACATGTTAGAAGATGCGGATGTAGATTTTCTAATTGCAAATAAGGCACATATTGAGCTTGACCTAGGGAAAGCCGCTTTAATAGATATAGAAAACGCTCAGTTGCAGTCGGCAAAGCAAGCTGATAGCAGACCAGCCGTTGAGATAAAAGGTGAGGACCTGGCTTATATTATGTACACCTCTGGTTCCACCGGTCGTCCCAAAGGGGTTATGATTAGCCACAGCGCGCTAATCCAGTACCTGACATGGGCAAAAGCAATGTATCTAGAGGATCAACCCGCTAAAATAGCCCTCTTTAGTTCCATTGCATTTGATCTGACGGTAACCTCCTTATTCCTGCCATTGATAGCTGGCGGCACCTCTTATGTATATCCGGAAAGCACCAATGGACCTGATTTGGCAATCCTCGATGTGATTCGTGACAATAAGGTCGATTTCCTCAAATTGACGCCCTCACACCTCGCCTTATTATCAGATGAGGATTTGCGCGATTCTCAAGTCCGCACCATGATAGTGGGAGGTGAAGACTTTAAAACGGAATTGGCTTCCCGCATCCAAGCGGCAGTCGGACCACAACTAAAAATTTATAATGAGTATGGACCTACTGAAGCTACAGTAGGCTGTATCGTTCATCAATATCATGCCCTAGAAGATCAAGGGCAATCCGTACCCATCGGCCAAGCCTCTCCGAATATGGATTTCTATTTACTCAATGCAGCTGGCCAGATGGTTCCCCAGGGCGTGGTTGGTGAGTTGTATTTGGTGGGACAAGGACTGGCACAGGCATACTGGCAACGGGTAGACCTTACTGCAGAGCGGTTTCCTTTGAATCCTTTCCTGGAACAGGGACGAATGTATAAAACGGGCGACCTGGCTCGCATTAATCATCGAGGTCAAGTTGAATATCTTGGCCGGATTGACGATCAAGTAAAACTCGACGGCCGACGGATAGAACTGGGTGAGGTAGAATCTGTCATCAATAATTTTCCGGGAATTCAGCAAAGTGTAGTCACCTTGCATATCAAAACAGAAGATAAGGTGGCAGAGATCTGCAATTGTACCAATTGCGGGTTGCCTTCCAATTACCCCAATGTCACCTTTGACGATCGAGGTATATGCCAATTGTGTAACTCCTTCGAAAGCTACCAGCAAAAGGTTCAACAATACTTCAGAACAGAAAAGGATTTACAGGATCTATTTGCGGCCACTGATATTCCAGCGGGGACCTATGACTGCATCATGTTGCTGTCGGGTGGAAAAGATAGTACCTATGCCCTGGCTCAACTTGCCGAAATGGGATTGAAAGTGCTGGCCTTCACGCTAGACAATGGCTATATTTCAGAACAAGCCAAGGCCAATATTCGACGGGTAGTCAAAGCGCTTGGCGTAGATCATGTCTTTGGGTCCACTCCTGCCATGGATGCTATTTTTGTCGATAGTTTACAACGCTACAACAATGTTTGTGACGGCTGCTTCAAGACCATATACACCTTAAGTATTAAGCTGGCTTTAGAGAAAAAGATTCCTTACATCGTGACCGGACTTTCTCGGGGTCAATTCTTTGAAACTCGCCTTACGGAAGAACTATTCCTTGATGATGATTGGGATATTGAAGCTATTGACCAGACCATATTGGAAGCTCGAAAAGCTTATCACCGCGTAGACGATGCCATTAAGAAGCACTTAGATGTGTCTATGTTTGAAGATGATGAGGTTTTCGAAAAGGTGCGCTTCGTCGACTTTTATAGATATACAGATGTGAGCTTGGCTAGCATGTATGATTATCTGGATCAACGTCTACCCTGGGTACGCCCTACAGACACTGGACGTTCAACGAATTGCCTGATCAATCAGGCGGGAATCTATGTCCATAAGAAAGAAAAAGGCTTCAGCAATTACGCTTTCCCTTACAGTTGGGATGTACGCATTGGGCATAAAACGCGAGAAGCTTCGCTGGATGAGATTAATGAAGTGATTGATGAAAAAACAGTCCTGGAAATATTGAATGAGATTGGGTATACCAGCCCCCAAACCGACCACCAGGCTTCTCATCAGCAGTTTATTGCATACTACACGGCTGAAGAGAAAATCGATGTAGGGCATTTGCGTACGCAGCTCGCTGAGCACCTGCCTACTTACATGATTCCG
>JAHQWA010000465.1 GCA_019634045.1 Saprospiraceae bacterium | reverse complement strand
CGTTCTCGGATACTTTGTAAGGTCTGAGTTTTCATTGAATTGGGTGGGATTAACAAAAATGCTGCATAGCGTCAAGGCATTTTGTTCCTTGGAGGCTTTTATCAAGGAAAGGTGTCCATCATGCAGCGCGCCCATAGTGGGCACAAAACCGATGGAAGCTGCGTCGCCACCTTGGTGTTGCAGAAAGTTGCTATAATCCTGTACAGTTTTAAACAGGTACATAATTTTTACTGAGGTCAGGTAAAGAAACAGCTTGCAAAGCATTGCGTGGAAAGCACCACACTACGGCTTTGCTTTAACGTTTGCATAAAATCGGCGCAAAGATAGTCGTTTTGTCTTTTGCTTGTGAAGGAATTTCGTCAAATGGTGAGAAGTGGGTGCTTTGGCTTATTTGGCGGTATTAAAGACAGGAGCCATATGAGTCTGGCTAAGCTATCAAATCTAAGCATAATTAACAAAATTTCCTCGAATTTTACTAACTTTGCAGCCTTGTTCATTGATATTCAGTGACCTGTTAATTTGAATAACAATATTTTATTGGCTTTATGAGTAAAAAGAAAGTGCTGATCGTGACGCAGGAAATGCAGCCATATACTGCACTCTCCGAAATCTCTGAGATTGCCCGAAAGCTCCCCCAATTTGTCCAAGAAAACGGTATGGAAATTCGTGTCTTGATGCCTCGCTTCGGCACGATTAATGAAAGACGCCATCGTTTGCACGAGGTTGTCCGGCTTTCTGGTATGAATATCATTGTAGATGATGATGATTTCCCTTTGATCATTAAGGTAGCTTCTCTTCCTGAAGCTAGGATGCAGGTGTACTTTTTAGATAATGAAGACTTTTTTCAGCGCAAAGCGATCTTCCACGATGAAGATGAAAAGCTTTTTGAGGACAATGCTGATCGAATGATCTTCTTTTGCAAGGGCGTAATTGAAACAGTTAAGAAATTTGGGTGGCCTCCTGACATCATCCACTGTCATGGATGGATGACCAGTTTGATTCCATTATATCTGAAGACGGCTTACCGGAATGAACCATTATTTCACGGTTCTAAGGTGGTCTACTCTGTCTATAATAGCGATGTTGAAAAAGAATTCCACGATTCATTTATCAGCAAAGCTTCTATCAATAACTTGACAGAAGACGATCTAAAAGCCTATCAGAATGGTGCAGGTATAAGCCTACATAAAGGTGCTACTACCTTTGCTGACGGTTTTGTCTTAGGCAGCGAAAGCCTAAATGAATCCGTTCAAGCAGAACTGACAGACAGTGAAACGCCTTCTACTGAATACATAGGCAAGGAAGATTTACCTGCTTATGTAGACTTCTACAATACCTTATTGGCTGAAGAAGAAGTGAACCAGTAAATAGCGGAGTTTTACTGCTGCTGGAAAGCGAAAAACGAACCAACAATATCTATTAGGGCATATCCATGCAAATAAGAGCGATTGCGGATACAACCAATAGACATTGTTGGTTCTCTTTTGTATGATAAGGATTATCAGGAGCCCTTGGTATATGTATTTAGGTGCCTCCAAAAAACTTCTTTCCTCCCCATCCTTTCTACTACATTAAGCTGTCTATAAAAGAAAATGAGGGGTACAGCAGTCGAGGGAGAAAGAAAAAACAATCTAATTCGATGAATCGCATTTTGGAAGGCTTGTTTGTAGCCATTTGTTGCTTAGGATTATTGGTGGGATGTACAGATCCGACTATAGTGGGTGAAGAGCTCTTAGAGGGAGATAAAGTTCAACCGGGTTTTACTGATACCATTAGCATTTCTTCATACACCTCCAGACTTGATAGCTTCCGTACGTATTCTTCAGCTCTAGCGGCTCAATTGGGTCGTTACGCTGTTGGGAACTTCCAAGATCCCGTCTTTGGATCTATGAAAGCCAGTTCCGTAATCCAAGCTAGGATGCAACGAGACCCCATTTTCTTTACCTTGAACCCGCCAAATTTTGGTACTGGTGCTACGGTGGATTCTGTTGTGCTCGTTTTGCCTTATGATTCAGAGAGTTTTTACGGAAACTTAAACCAAATCTATTCCTTTGAGGTAATGGAGCTCGCTGAAGGCTTTGCTCGTGAAGACGATTACTACTCTAACTCTCCGCTCCCTGCTTTGGGGAATCAGTTGGCTAGCCAATCCTTCCGACCGTCTCCCAATGATAGTACCGTCACGATCAACTATTCCTTCGATGTAGCAGATACTATCCGTTTCCCTCACGTCCGGGTTCCTTTACCAGTCAGTTTAGGAGAACAGTTGGTCACACTTGATTCAACTTTCTTCGAAAGCGATAGCGCATTCTTAAGCTTCCTACCTGGCTTGGCATTGAGACCTACGAGTGAAAATGGTGGCTTAACGACCTTTAATCTATCCCCTTCTTCGCCCAATGGGTCGCAAGCAGGTGTATATGTTTATTACCGAACCAGTACAGACCTAAAGAATCAGTACCAATTTGGCTTCAATGAATTTGCAGGTCGTTACGTCAATTATGAAACTGACTTTGCAGGGAGTGAAGTGCAGCCCTACCTGGGAGAAGGGAATGGAGATACGCTCCTGTTTCTTAAAGGCGGATTGGGCACAGAAATCAAGATTAGCTTCCCATATATCACCGAGCTCAAAGGCCTCATCGTAAATGAAGCACTACTCGAGATGGCCTATATAGATTTTCCAGGCGCACAGGATGAAATCTACGATCCCGTTCAACAATTGACCTTATCCAGAAATACCGATGATGGTATCTTTTTGATTGATGATTTTGTATTAGCTCCAACTGATTTAGTTGGCTTTTCATTTGGAGGTGACTTAGAGGATGGCCCAAATGGTGAAGCTGGATTGTATACCATGAATGTTTCTACCCACCTACAAAGAATGATAGATGGAGACGAAAGTAATGAGCTAATACTAGCTGTATTCCGCCGAGGTGACAACCACAACCGAGGAGTCATGGCAGGATCAAATCATCCAGACTTTCCGATGAAGCTAAAGGTTACCTTCACTAAACCCTAGGTAAAATCACAGCCTCTAAATAGAATAAATTTCAAATTTCTTCGGAAAATTGAACGTAAAAGCGCCACAAAATCAGGGAACATTTTGTGGTTTTTTGCGTACGATCATACATGTGCTCCTGCACAGTCAATTTCTTTCCTTTTGCGCTCGTTACTTTACTGTTAAAATTGACTAATAAATAAAAAAATAAATATATTTGTCTGTACTTTAAACTTCCACTAACGCATCTACCAATACGAATTACTAACGTTAGAATCGGGTAGCGTCCCCTTCTTATTCTTATTCAGTACATGTCCACCCTTGTACCATTCGGTACACGCATAAAGGAGCCTTATTAGACTACATTTAACTTTCAGCAAATTGCTTGAATCCCTTTTGTTAAGGGGGATAATTTTATTTTGTTTCACCTAGATAAACCGAAAAACGATGTGTGGTATAGTAGCATACATAGGCAATAAAGAGGCCTATCCTATCTTGATCAAAGGACTGCAACGACTCGAATACAGAGGTTACGACAGTGCTGGAGTAGCGCTCTTGAATGGAGATATTACTGTATATAAAAAACAGGGGAAAGTTCAGGATCTTTTAGACTTTAGTCAAGACCTCCCGAAAGAAGGGACCATTGGAATTGGACATACCCGCTGGGCTACCCATGGTGTTCCTAATGACGTTAATGCACACCCACATTCGTCTGGCAATTCCAGATTGACTTTGGTGCATAATGGTATTATCGAGAATTATTCGCCACTGAAGACTGCTCTAGAGAAAGAAGGCCATACTTTTAGCACTGATACAGATACCGAAGTACTAGTGCATCTAATTGAAGAAATCCAGGATCGACATAAACTCTCTTTGGAAGAGGCTGTACGTATAGCCTTGACTCGGGTAGTAGGGGCTTACGCCATCGTAGTGATTGATCGGGAAGATAAAAATAAGCTAGTTGCCGCTCGTAAAGGTAGTCCACTTGTAATCGGCGTTGGCGAGGGCGAATTCTTTATGGCGTCCGATGCCACACCCATTATTGAGCACACAAAGAAAGTGGTATACCTCAACGATGAAGAAATCGCAGTTGTAACAAGAGACGGAGATCTTGAGGTTAAGACTATCGCCAATGAAGTCCAAAGTCCTTTCATTCAGGAATTGGACATGAAAATAGAGATGCTGGAAAAAGGCGGATATGACTATTTCATGTTGAAAGAGATTCACGAGCAGCCCAAAACGATCTCAGATGCGATGAGAGGGCGACTTAATGCCACAAATTGCTGGATTAAGTTGGGCGGATTGGATGAGATGGCTGAACGAATCATGGCCGCTCAGCGTTTCATTATTGCAGCCTGTGGTACTTCCTGGCACTCGGGCTTGATCGCCGAGTACCTATTTGAAGACCTAGCCAGAATTCCAGTAGAAGTAGAATATGCTTCTGAATTCCGGTATCGGAATCCAATTATCACCCCAGAAGATGTTGTAATAGCGATTTCGCAATCTGGTGAAACTGCTGATACTTTAGCTGCGCTGGAGTTAGCGAAGGACAAAGGAGCCTTGCTATATGGAATTGTTAACTCGGTGGGTTCTTCTATTGCCCGAATCACAGATGCTGGATCTTATATCCACGCTGGACCAGAAATTGGGGTAGCCTCAACCAAGGCTTTTACTGGCCAAGTTACCTTACTGACCATGTTGGCTCTAAGCATTGCCCACAAGAAAGGCACTATCACAGACACCTATTTCCGTCAATTAGTGATTGAGTTAGCCAATATTCCAAGTAAGGTAAGTCAGGTCCTAGAAAGTGATGAACAAATAAAATATATCGCTGGTGAAATCAAAGATCGAACTAATGCGTTATATTTAGGGAGGGGTTACAATTTCCCTGTAGCGCTTGAAGGTGCCCTAAAACTCAAAGAAATTTCCTATATTCACGCCGAAGGATATCCGGCGGCTGAAATGAAACATGGGCCGATCGCCCTGATCGACGAGGAAATGCCGGTAATAGTAATAGCTACCAACAAGAGCGCTTACGAGAAAATTGTCTCTAATATTCAAGAAGTCAAAGCGCGTAAAGGATTTGTAATTGCAGTAGTGACTGAAGGAGATGTTGAAATCAGCAAGATCGCTGACCATACCATTGAAATTCCAGATACAGAAGAACCGCTCACTCCCTTGTTATCTGTGATACCACTGCAGCTGCTTTCTTACCACATTGCCGTTATGCGAGGTTGTAATGTTGATCAACCGCGTAATCTTGCCAAGTCCGTTACTGTAGAATAAAAAAGTAGCCCTAGGTCAGACGGTTTTGAGACGTGCATTAATAATGAAATATATTTGAAATGAACGAGCATAATATGGAGTATAATTCATCCAGAGAGAATCTGATCATCCCAGAGTATGGGAGACATATTCAGAATCTGGTGAATCATGCTAAATCTATAGAGGATCCGGAATTGCGGCAAGAATTTGCTCATAGAATCATTGGCTTGATGATGCAAATGCATCCTCAAAACCGTAGCATTGATGACTACCGAGAAAAAATGTGGAAACATCTCTTCCGCATTGCTAATTACCAATTAGAAGTAGTCGTTCCTGAGGGAATTCACCCAAGCCCAGAGGATGCGAAAAAGCACCCTGAAAAAGTGCCATATCCTCGGATTGAGACCAAGTATAAACATTACGGCAATAATGTTCAGAAATTGATCAACAAAGCCCTGGCCATGGATGAAGGTCCAGTCAGAGATGGTTTTGTGGCCGTAATTGGTTCTTACATGAAGTTGGCCTATCGTACTTGGAATAAGGAACATTACGTATCTGATGAAGTCATCAAGAGTGATTTGAAAAGGTTGTCTGGCGACAAATTGGAGCTAGATGAAGAAGTTTCACTCGATAACCTAGGGTCTAGCAATAGAAGACGCAAGCGCCCAGGTGGTGATCGCAATCATGACCGTAATGGTCGAGATAAAGATCGTGGCGATCGTAGCCATAAACCAAGAGTACGAATACCGCCTAGTCGCAGAAGACGAAACTAAGATATGCCCTTTCGACCTTAACTTTATATGAGGTAAAAAGGGAAGTAAATTAAACGGAAATATGGGGCAACTTTTAATAAAGGTTGTCCCATATTTTATTTATACCCCTCTTCTTTCTTTTCTTTGTGAGCACAACAACTAAATACCAAATTACGATATGCCAACAGATGCTTTTGAGGTCGTAGGAGGCCATCAACTTCAAGGAGACATCACCCCCCAAGGAGCTAAAAACGAAGCACTTCAAATACTATGCGCCGTCCTATTGACGGAACAAAAAATGGTTATTTCTAACATCCCGAGAATTAGAGATGTAGAGCACCTAATTCAGCTTCTGAAAGGCTTGGGCGTGGAAGTAGAGGAATTGTCAAAAAACACCATAGCCTTTACGGCTGCCAATATAGATCTCGCTTATATACAGAGTAAAGACTTTCGTCAGAAAGCCAGTCGCATCCGTGGTTCTGTGATGTTGATTGGTGCTTTACTCGCTCGTTTTGGTAAAGCTTTCCTTCCTAAGCCTGGCGGAGATAAGATCGGCCGCCGCCGCTTGGATACGCATTTTCGAGGCTTTGAAAAACTCGGAGCTAAATTTATCTATGATCCTGAAACAGATCTTTACAGTGTAGAAGGGAAGGAACTGAAAGGAACTTACCTTTTGATGGATGAGATATCGGTTACTGGAACCGCCAATGTTGTAATGGCCGCTTCCATGGCTAAAGGAACTACTCAAATTTACAATGCCGCTTGCGAGCCCTATCTTCAGCAACTTTGCAAGATGCTCAACCGAATGGGGGCAAAGATAGAGGGCGTAGGATCCAATTTGCTAACCATTACAGGAGTAGAACATCTCGGAGGCACGGAGCACCGCATCCTACCTGATATGATTGAAATCGGCAGCTTTATAGGTCTGGCTGCAATGACTCAATCCGATATCACGATCAAAGATGTAGCTTACGATGAATTGGGAATTATCCCTAGCATGTTTGAAAAAATGGGGATTGAGTTAAGTGTTAAAGGGGACGACATCCACATTCCTGCCCAAGAAAAATATGAAATCCAGACCTTTATTGATGGCTCAATCATGACGATCTATGACGCCCCATGGCCTGGCTTCACCCCCGACCTAATGAGTATTATGCTGGTTGTGGCTACCCAGGCAAAAGGTAGTGTATTGATTCATCAAAAGATGTTTGAAAGTCGGCTCTTCTTCGTCGATAAACTCATCGATATGGGGGCTCAGATTATTCTTTGCGATCCACATCGAGCAACGGTCATTGGTCTAGAGCGTCGAACACAGTTGCGAGGTATTGAGATGACCTCTCCAGACATACGAGCTGGAGTAGCCCTCTTAATCGCCGCTCTATCCGCAAAAGGTACCAGCCTCATTAAGAACATCCACCAGATCGATAGAGGTTATCAGGAAATTGATATCCGCTTACAAGCCCTAGGAGCGAAGATCACCAGGTTCTAAAATCGCATTGTCAAGAGATCAACGCTGTATTATTATCCGTTGCGTGAGAGGGCGCTGAGCATCAAGCAACCTTAGGAAGTATATACCAGGGGCTAATCCATCTACCGCGAATACAATATTGCCTGGAGAAGAGGGTGATACGTTCTTTTGCGACATTCGCCTACCCTGGCTATCAAGCAACTCAAGATAGCTTTCTTCAGAAAAAATTCCTGGAAGTTGTACCTGAAATGAGCCTTTTGAGGGATTGGGATACACCAAGAGTTGCTCCTCCTGCTTAGAAATAAGTACGGTCTTCATTTCCGAGTATTCGTACTGGCCATCAAAATCTACTTGCCGGAGGCGATAGTAATTGATTCCCGGTCTGGCTTTTCGATCCATGAAGGAATAGCGTTGCGAGATATAGGTTGTGCCTTTCCCTTGTACTTGCCCGATAGGTGAGAACGTTTTGGCATCCGTTGCACGTTCAATGCGGAAATAATGATTATTGCTCTCTGTTAAGGTCTCCCATTCCAAATAGGCCGCCTGTCCTTTTGGGATAGCTGTAAAAGAGGAGAGTTCTACCGGCAATAATGAGGTGACGGTAAGCTCGTAGTCCTCTGTCTCGCCAAAGAAAGCGAGTCCGCAGGAGGACGGTGTCTCATTATTTACAATACGGATCCGCATCCTGGTTTCCCCGAAAGCCGCATCATTGGGTACAGTAATAGAGGCTGTCCAGAAGAAAGGTTGATTGGTTGTATTCATGACCACACTCTCACCCACTTCATCAAAATCACCATCCTGGTTCCAATCTATCCAGACACCGCAGCGATCACCGGTAAACCCAAATAATTCTGTGGGCACACCAGCTACCACGACTCCGTTATTTACTCGTATATTATAGCTAGTCCCTCTCCCCACCGTTGCGGATATATTAGTGTAGTTCACATATCCTCCAGATACACATTCCGTTGCATGGTTGAATTGATCATCAAAGATCACCCGGGCTACAAATTCATCATTATCGCATAGCTGAGCAGCGCTGGCTGTACTGGTACAATAAATGGTTCCAACATTGACAGATGCCACCGAACTATAGGTGTTGCACCCGCCATTAGAAGCCTTGATCCTATACCAATAGTCCTGATTGGGTTGAATATCCTCATCCGTAAAACTGGTACCGTTCGGCCCTGTATAACCATATAGTAAGGGCTCAAATCCTGTTGAGGCAGAAACCGTTGATCGCTCAATCAAGTAACCAAATTCATTAGTAGCAGCATCCGTCCAATTCAGGTCTATCCCGTTCTCATTGCTATTCAACATAGCTGTAAGATTGGTGGGCACATTTACTTTTGAAGGCGTACAACTGAAGTTGTAGGAAGTATGCGCTTGACGGATGTTAAGTCCCTCACTAATAAAACCATACTGCCCCGCGCTTAAAACCCGTGGAGGGCAAAAAGTGGGGTAATAGGACATGATATTATCAATAGGAGGAGTATAAGTAGTATTATAGACATCCATCTCGCCTCCGGTATAAGTACAATTAGCAAAGGAGAAAGTAGCCGCTGAGTACTTCGGATCAGCCTCCGTATCGCAAAGTTGGTCTCCTGCAGTAGTGCAATTAGATTGTGCTCCACTACGTGCTACGTGCTCAGCATCAGGATCCATGTTTCCATCTTCTGTACCCTCAAAAGTGTGCAAAAGCGAAAAGTAATGCCCGAATTCATGCACAAAGGTACCTCCGGGATGATCATTAATACCGTTCTCCGTCATTACTATCCGATTGTAGCTGTTGTCATCGGAATAAGGCAAATAGGCATAGCCAGAGGCTTCGAAGTCATCGCTAATGGTTATTTTATCAACGATATACACATTTACGGCATTGGTAAGCTGTCCAGCAGCGTTCACCAAATCTATTTCGGTATCTCCATCCGATAGTCGTAAATCATAATCGTACAAATCCGAATTGTTGATATAGGTAATTCCTCCACAGTAGTAGAATTCGATGTCGGCAGGGAGATAGTAATAATTTAGGTAATTCAGCCCTTCAGTGAGTTCTTCCTGGGTAATTCCTCCCGCCCCTCCATCTTCGCGGAAAGAATAGATCTTCAGCGGGATACAAGTTGTCCCCGTATTTCTGGCCGTGCTTTGGAGCTTTCGTGCACGAGCTAATTTCTCTTTCTGAAATTGATTTGGTGTTACAGTGCCACAAGTCATTACTTGTGCATCTAGACTAACTAGCGGGAAAAGCCATACCAAAAGGTATAGACAAAGTGTTTTGTTCATAGTGTTACTATTAAACCGGTCTGTGGTAATGGTCAACTGTATTTCTTAGATTGACGCAAGTAATGGACAATAGTAATCGGATAATTTTGGGTAGAGGATTTGTCGGTTAGACGAGGCGCGAAAACTGCAGCTAGCCTTAGCTAACCAAGGATTTGAGCAACGAAGAATAACCGTCAAATGCACAGCCAAAAAACCGGAGAATCTATTGTCACACTACTTATAGCCTACTGTTCTGTAAAGTGAAAGAGGGGAATTCACCTTACCTGACAGATAAATAGATGAAATAAGTTGAAAATAGGTTTGGGGAGGTCTAAATTATATGAACTGGAGCTAGTCTATTGATAGGTTTGAAACAAAAATATAACAAAAACAGTTATATGTCAAGTTTAAAAATTATCCTGATGCACATCCTGTATGAATTGTATCACTCCTTGCATGAATACGGCTTGGTCATCCCACATAGCCATATGGCTACCGTTCGGACAATACAAGTAGCGGCCATTCTGCACTAGTTTGCTCATCTCCTCCATTTCTTCAGGCTTCATTGTATCATATTTTGCACCGACAGTCAGGGTGGGCACATTGATTTCTTCGAGTCGATCCCAAACAGACCATCCTTTGAGTATCCCACCCGGGACGAATTCACTCGGGCCTTGCATATATTCGTATACATGCTGATTGATATTACCGAAACTACGCAGAATAGCCTCCGGCCAATCCGGCAATCGACAAATATGTTTTCTGTAATATTCTTCGAATACTAGTTCTTGGTAAACAGGATGCTGAAATTCTTTACGCGCTTCATAAAATTCCAAGGTGTCGATAAGAGAAGGTCGCAGTTGGCTTCTTAGTAGAGAATTGTAAGCTTCGTATTTGCCAAAATCTGCCGTCATATTACAGATGATCAAGCCTTTTAGGTTTTGCTGATACTTTAGGGCATATTCCATTCCTAGCAGTCCTCCCCAAGAATTACCTAACAGGAAGAAGTTATCCTTATTCAACCCTAAAGCTTGTCGAACTTGTTCTACCTCCTCCACAAATCGGTCGATAGTCCATAAACTATCATTCTCCGGTTGATCCGAACGTTTAGAACCCAATTGATCATAATGATAAAACTCGATATTGGCTTGCGGGAAAAAACTTTCAAAGGCCTCCATATATTCATGGGTGGCGGCCGGTCCGCCGTGCAATAGTAGCACTTTCATTGGGCTATTACCAAAGCGCTTGGTCCACACCTTGTACCCCTCTTTTAGGGAGATCATCTGCACACCAGCAGCTTGTACGGGACCAGGAGTGGAAAAGTCATGGTAGGCACAAATATCCACTTCAGCAGAGGTATCACCAGTAACTTCCGGTGTTTGGCAAGTCGTAAAAAGAATACAGAAGCTAATGCAAAAAAGAAGGGTAGCGGTTTTCATACAAATCCATTTTAATGATCAAAACACTTTTTAATCACGGGAATGTAACAAGACGGGCTACCTTTTGTTCCTACTAAAATGCGGCGTTAACTCCTAGGCGCACACCACTGAAGGCGGGTTCTAGTCGGCAAATACCTCCAGAACAGACTACCCCCTCAACCTGCTTAATAAAACTTAAGGAAAAGCGGTTGGCCTTGCGAGAATAGTAAATATCTACTCGAGGATAATGGATGGCTTTTTTCCCTCCGTTCCAATCTTCTGGTGCATTTTTACCGGGAGTCATGTTAT
>JAHQWA010000464.1 GCA_019634045.1 Saprospiraceae bacterium | reverse complement strand
TGTTCGGTTTTTTGGTTATCGTGGTAGATGAAGCCGAAGTGCTTCTTTTGGGGCATGTAGCCCAGTTTTTGAGGGTGCTCGGAGTCTTGGACGAGGAAAAGGTAGTAGGTGTCGTCCGCAATGTTGTTATCGGCTTGGAAGCGATTGCGGATGAGCTGCATTTCGTTGTTGTAGTTGGCGAGAAAGCCGGAGGGAACGGAGTCCAGAAGATTGTCGAATTCAGGAACTTCTAGGCCATCGTGAACACTGAGTTCTACCTCAACGATAGCCTGGGAGAAGATACCCTGGAGTCTTTGTCTTAGGGAGTCAATGTTGTACGGGTACGCGGTGCCATTGACAGGGACTAGAACGACCTTGAGCGGGAGGGGGTCATAGCTGACTACACTGAGTTGCCCAGCGATATGTACTTGATCTTGTTGTAGGCTATCTTGGTAGGCTTGTAGGGCGTAGATGGTTTCGGTTTGTTCATCCCCCTTTCCATTTAGATGGAGGTGGCGGGATTGGGGGAGAGCGGATTCGGTGACGCTAATGTCTTGCTTTAGCTCATTTTTGAATACAATAGATTCCGGGAATGGGTTTTGCGAAGGCGCGGTCGCTTGTACCTTGGCCGTTCCTTGGCTAGGAATGGACTGCCAGGGTATCCAGTAATCGGTCCCAGCGATGGGGATTTTATTGTAGAGATCAGCTTGGGCGGCGTGACGGAGGGTGTCGAAGCCAAACTGAGGCTTAGGCAAGGCCGCAAAGTTGACGCGAAAATCGGCATCGTATAAGGTTTGCAAGGCGTCCTTGAGCTTGTCGATGGCGGCGAGCATTTGGGCTTTGCAGTCGTCAAAGTCAGCAGCACTTTGTGCAGCCTTCAGGCAGTCTAGGGCATCTTGGATCGCTTTGATGGCACCCGGTGGCAGATAAGGAAAGTGTTCCTCCAGGTGGAGTAGGTTTTCCAGTACATTTTGACCATTGGCCAGATAATCCTCAATGTCTTCCAGCTCCGCCAGAAAATCTGCTGCATCTTCCAGGATGGATTCTACTTCTGCTAATCCAGCATCGAGAATTTCCAGCGCATTCAGAATACTATCTATGGTAGCTGCTAGATCGTCGCTGATTACTGCCAAGCCTGCTCCGCTTACCGCCATTTTTCCCGATACCAAGCGGCAATATTCATCGACTTGAATGTTGGAGAATGCTACATTGACGCGAGCCTGCTCCAAGTAAGGGACATATACATAGCCTTCTCCTGAAAATCGTCCGGTTCCTTGTATATCCTGTACAATCACTTCAAAATCATGTGCATGAATCGTGTCTTCAAGGTGCAGCTTTTGGATCAATGGGGTAGTGGAGGTTAGGCTAGTCGGATCGGTAGCTGTCCCACAAGCATAAGCTAGTTCTACCTCAGGCAAGGGCAGGCATCCTTCCCCCAGAAAAAAAGAGACCGGATCGGAATAGATGGGGGGGCAATTATTGGAGAGGGCTTCAACTTGCAGATAAACGAGGCCATCCGCTGGCAAGCCTTGAAACTGGTAGAAGGTGTCTACGGTAGAAAGCAACTCGAAGCCGGGAAACAGCTCCTGAAACAGACTATCTCTTGCCAATCGTAAGACATAAGTTTCTGCAGCTGGAATGGCATTCCAGTGGGTAGTGAAATCAGGTCTTTTGGGCCTGGTGAGCTTGAGTTGGAGTGAACAAGGATCGTCTGGGACGCCCTCGTCCGTTTCTAGTGCACTGAGCCCGTAGATGAATGAGACTACTTCACTGTATCCGTCGTTCGTGAAATGGTGTTGCTCTAACAGGTCTTCAATTTGTACTTGTGCCAGATAGGTAGAACCCGTCTGTAGAGGAGGAGCATCCAAGCCGTATAGAAAAGTAGTGCTTGGACCTATTTCTTGTTCAAAAATAGGTAGGGTCTGCTGTCGTACCTGAGTGAGGGATAAGCCCGGACGCATTTCCCAGAGCCTCAAGGTGTATTGAGTGGGAAAGGTGCCGATATGCTGTGGGACCCATTGGAAAAGAAGGTTTTGGATGGGGTCATCCTCAATTTCTCCAACGGGAGACAGAATTTGTGGAGGGGGTAGTTCAGCCATGTCCACTACGCGGCAACTCTGGTTCGATATCGGGACGCCTTGGAAACGCTGATAGTCCAGAACTTCCACACAGACATTGTAAATGCCTTCGGGTAGCTGCCCGCCACTTTGACTGAACTGAGTGGGATCAATGCCTTGGAATTCTAGCTGTTCAGGAAGGAAATAGTCAATCAGGTCAGGCCCTGTCAACTGAAGTGGCATCCCATAATCCAGTAGTAGGGGCGGCGGAGAAATGTCCACGCGAGATCTAATGCTGATCCCTTGGCCGCTAATTGAGAAGCGCAGCCGAACGGGATAAGCTTGTTCATCATTATCATTAAGGATTAGGGTCAATTGAAGGGGACTAGGGATAGCCTGTGTCAAGTCCTCTAAATAAGGGGTCACCGGGGCTTGCAATTGAAGCGTAGCATCCACCGCGTAGGGCTGGGCCATAAGTAGGCCCAGCCTTAGCCATACTAAGGTAAAAGAGAGCGCGATTTTTTCCATTGATTTCGGATATATGCACTTCTTAATCGAACCTATCCGAAAAAGGTAACCGCGAGGGGGCGATTTTTTTTAGATTCTTTGATGTTTTACTTCGTTTCAGGCGAAGCGAAGCATCAAAAAAAATCCCGAATCTCAGCATAAGCCGAAATTCGGGATGTCAACCACTAGGAAATCCTATTGGTCTATGTTACTATTTATCGTCTGGGCAAATCGCCTTGAATTCCGTACGACGATTCGCTTGGTGTTCTTCCGCTGAGCAATTGACACCATCGGCACAACGGTTGAGCAATCTTGTCTCACCGTAGCCTTTAGCCACAAGTCTGGAGCGGTCAATTCCTTTGGAAACGATCCAGGAAACGGCAGATTCGGCTCTTCTTTCAGATAGCGCCTGGTTGCTTGAAGCACGGCCTTTACTATCGGTATGGGAAGAAATTTCTACTCTAGCTCCGGGCGTTGAATTCAAGTAATCGATTACTGCGAAAAGGGCGGTCTGTGCAGCGCTCTTAATTCTCGCACTACCCGTATCGTACAAAATGTTATCCAACGTAATGGCCTCATCGCAATTCACCTCCTGACCACATACCTCAAGCTTGATCAAAACAGATTCGTTTCGGTTGTAGTCATTCGTATTTAACTCAAGTCCTTGCGCTAGGAGACCTTCCTTCTTAACCCGTAGGGAGTAATTTACTTTTGTCGGAAGGTGGAAAGCAAATTTACCCGTTGCAGAAGTCACGGTCGTCTTCAAAATATTGCCAGCTTTTAGCTCAACGGAAACGCCAGCGAGTGGCTCCGTAGCATTACATTGCAGTACAGTACCATCGACTATAAAACCAGGATCATTATAGTAGAGTGTTTTTTCTACAGAATCACCTTCACCGAATTCACTTTCGCTGATTTCCGCTTTTGACAAATCTATATCATCAATTTTACCGGCTATACTGTAAGCACCCGGCGCTAGTTTAGCGAATTCAATCATCCCGTTGCTATTGGTCACTCCGGTAGCGACGGTCTGTCCACTACTATTGACCAATGTGATAGCCGCATTTGGCACTACAGCGTTCGATTGTCGGTCTCTAACAACGACCATCAATGACTTTTCTGGACAACCATTATTCTCCGCAGTACCGGCCTCATCAGGACAATTATCATTATCATCAATCACACCATCACCATCACGGTCTTTAATGGGACATCCACCATTTTCCGCAGGACCAGCCTCTTCAGGACAATTATCATCGGCATCTGTAATGCCGTCACTGTCGGTATCAGGACAGCCTTCAAACTCCGCTAAGCCTGCTACATCAGGGCACTTGTCACTGGCGTCTGTAATACCATCGCCATCCTTATCGGGGCAGCCATTGAGTGCGGCAATACCGGGCGTGTCGGGGCAAAGGTCTTCCGTATCTAAAATGCCATCACCATCGCGGTCTAGAACGGGCGGTTCGGGTTTTTCAATATCACCAATAGCCAGCTTGAATCCTAGACCAAGCTTGAAGTGATCTCGAAGATCTACATCACTAAAGTGATAGGCAAAAGTACTGGTGAAAGTAGTATTACTTCCCAAATAGAAATCAAGACCTAGGCCGACAGGGGCGTCTAAAACCAGATCTTCGATCTCCAGCAATACGCCACCTAGACCAGCGAATAGCCGAGGACGGAACACTTTACCGTTGTAAAGCTTTAAGTTAAGCAAGGCATTCAGTCCCATATTAACCGTCTGGCGAGTATTGGAGCCATCCGCTACTAGAGGTAGCTGAGCTGCAGCCAGGCGAAGCGGAACGCTCAGGTCGAACCGATCGCTCAAGTATCGGTGGTAGCCAAATTCTAAGCCTGAAGTGAAATCCGGTCGATTGAGCCCAGTTCCCATATCCAATGGCCAATGGTAATTGCTTTCAATATAGCGGAAAGAAACAGCTTCCTTGCCTTCTGCTGTTTGCGCATGTGAAGACAGACTGAAAAAGAGGAGTGCACCTACTATTAGTAGGCTTGAAATAAGTCTCTGCATTATAGTTTGAGGTTAAGTTTAATGATTAAGAGTTTTTCTCAAAAATGCTGTATATGACGAATAGGAATGTGTACCCATTCTTTATTCATATTGGTGGGCTTCTCTGACTACAAAAATGATCAGAGAACCAGATATTTTAGTATGACCAACACTTAAACTTCCTTATCTAAAGAAGTTCAGTCAGGTTTATCTATTATGTTGTAAAAGATTGAATAGTAAGCAAAATGCTGGAATGTATCTGCTTAATACGGGAGATAGTTCTGCGACCTAAATGACGTAGGTCTTACTAAATTGATAATGCTAAAGTATAAAATACTTTTTAAGAATGCTAATCCTAAGCTTTGTAATTGAATTCTAGCGCTCAGATCAATAGCAATTATTCTCCCATTTATGAGATCAAAATATCCCTCGGGACTATACGTCTCCCCCTTGGATTAGGTGCAATCTAAAGGACCTCGGTTCTTTCAATTTGTTAAATATCAACTGGTTACAATTTACTGCCAGCTAGTACCGTTTTACTACTATTATAACCTTTTGTATAACCAAAAACCCTGTCAAATGAAAAAACTAAGCCTGTTGCTAGGCCTCTGCCTAGTTGCGCTCACGGCCTTCGTCTCTCCCAATTCTTCGAAACAAGAAAAGTTTGAAAACTTCCTTTCTGAGCTGGATGAGCTAGAATTTCCGTTTCAAGTTGGGATTGAAGACATGACTTCACGGTACGCTGAGTACGAATGCTTGGCAGATGATGAGTTTGAAAAGAGATATCGCAAAATGGAGACCTTCCGAGACTTCCTACCCGAAACTCAGTTCAGATTTTCTCGCCTAGGACCTCCATTGGTGGAGCCACTAGCAAAAATGCAAGTATCCGAAGATGTAGTTGGTATAGTATATTCCACTTTCCGAGATCAGCGATATCGTGGGGAGAACGCTTTTTTGATCATGTTCTTTGATGAGGATGGAAAACCGATAGACCACAACATGGGCGACCGAGCACCTAAGCGTAGAAAGTGGTTTCCTGCCAGCGACAAATCAACTATTAATGGTTACGCCTTGGCTTATCATGGAGTTGTGAATACGCGTACGGTCAAACTAGGAGAAGATGGGAGAATGTCATTGGAGTTGTTCGAAAACGTTTGGGCCAAGGATATCGATGAGCACGGGACCTTCGAAAATGAGATTATTGCTTATCAAGCTATCTCCACGGAGGAACTCCTTATCTCAAAGAAAGGAAAGATCAAAACGCTACCTCCTAGCAAAGTAATAAAGACGGCTAGGGCTTCGATACGTTAGTTACTCCGCAACTGATAGAAAAAAAGGCCGAAATGGGATCCCATTTCGGCCTTTTTTTCTACTCTATTAATTTATTAGCGTGTTTCTTCTACCTCATCCGATGAGAAATCGATCTCATCCTTATTTCTTCTCTTACGCTTCTTCTTAGGTTTATCTTCTCTGGTTCGCCGAGGCCGGTCCACTTTCACCTTACGGACACGATTGGGCATCCGTATAACGGAGCGAGTGTTACTGGGCAGGCTTTCATTATGACCCCGATTCATCGCCGTAATCACATAGGTATAGGCCATATCGACTTCGGTGTCAGCGTCATAGATGATATATTTCTTCTTGTCTTCATTCATGCCAGAGATGTGGATTATGTTGGTAGGATCCTCAAAATCTCCGACAACTTCATCATTGAAACGATAAACGACATAGTAAGAAGGAAGGTTTTCCAAATCTTCTTTACTAGGACGCCATTTGATTTTTACCCGCTCCAAACGGGGTTTATAGGTAATACGGCGGAGTCGTGGCTCCTTTTGCCGCTTTGAGAAACCCTCTTCATCTTCTGGGATAAGGGCAGGCGTTTGATAAAGGCTTTCGACCTGATCTTTTATGCCCAAACGATTCCCAAGAATAGCTCGGGAGCTAAAAAAGGCGCTTCCTTTGCACACATAGTTCCCTCGATTTAACTCTACTTGACGTGCAATTTCCATTGGATCCTGCCAAGCAGGATCTGGATTGTCACCTACTTTGTAGGCCGCATGTCCAATGTAAAGATGTGTTGCACTAACTCTACTGCTCCACCAATCAAGCAGCACCTCGTAATCCGCAGGTTCAAAACCTATATGCCAATAGATTTGCGGTATGAGATAATCAATCCAGGCATTTCGGGTCCACTTCAGAACATCCGCATATAGATCATCAAAAGTTGTCACACCTGCTCTTGTATCGGAGCCTAGATCATCCTTGTCTTTGTTTCGCCATACACCAAAAGGACTAATACCTAGTTTGACATAAGGCTTCATGGCCTTGATCCGGGTAGAAACCTTCTCGATCATTAGATCAACATTGTTACGACGCCAATTTTCTATCTTAGAAAATCGCCCTGGTGAGGCCATATAGGTTGAACTATCGGGGAAAGGGACTCCTCTGATAGGGTAGGGGTAGAAATAGTCATCGAAATGGATGGCATCTACATCGTAGTTTCTTACCACCTCAGCCACTACTTCCGTCACATGCTCTCTTACTGCTGCAATACCAGGGTTATAGTAAAATCGGTTGCCATATTGAACTAACCAATCCCGATGAGTATTAAATACGTGATTGGCAGCTAAGTCAAAGGTGTCGAGGTTCATGGTGGCTCGATACGGATTAAGCCAAGCATGAAACTCGAGGCCTCGTTTGTGCGCCTCTTCGATCATAAAAGCCAAGGGGTCGTACTCTGGTTGTGGAGAAGTGCCTTGTTTTCCAGTTAGATAAGTGGACCAGGGCGCATATTCCGAGGGATAAAAAGCATCAGCAGCGGGTCTAACTTGAACGATTACAGCATTGAAACCCAACCTTTTATATTGATCAAGTAGGTTTTTAAAGTCTTCTACCTGTGGAACTTTTCTCACGGTTTGCTTGCGAGGGTAATCAATGTTAGCAACTGTAGCTACCCAAACAGCTCTAAATTCTCTCTTGGGAGTAACCGGATTCCAGTCTTGTGTTTTTGTTGTCGTAGGCAGTAGAAAAAGTAAAGAAGTAACGAGCGCCACCATTAATGAATAGCTCCCTTTACCATAAGTTGAAAATGCACTGTTTAGCGGAATGCCTGAATTTTCATTCATTGGTGTGTGTTGTGTGATTTTAGCAGCAAAATAGACCTAAACCAAGGTGGATTGCAAATTTTATCCGTAAAATATGCCTATGCCACCTAGGGTTAGGTAGTAGTTCTACGCTAAAGCTCTTACTAACGTAAATACTGGGGAGTTTAGTCTAAATGGGGTTGTAGTTAAGGGGTAGAGACGTACTTAAGCTCTACATTCTTCCAGAAGCCAGTACTTATTGATGACATTTCTGGTGCCCGAAATCTTGGTATGCAGATGATCCAACTTCTCGGTCAAGCCAGTACGTGTGTACGCCGCTGCTTGGTGTTTGAGTAACACTAGTTTTTTGGCAAAGCGCAAGAAATTAGTGTACCCCTTCTTTTGTTCGGTGGTCATCTTTTTGTTTCGCATAACATAGATACGGAAAGTCTCGATCAATGCCAATAGGGCCTCTGTATCTTTTAGGGCATAGTAGGTCCGTAAGAGTAAGAAGGTCGTATTTAAGTGGTACTTAACATCCGTAAATTGGACCAAAAGCAACACGGACAGGGCCTCATTGTATAGTTTCTTATTATAGTACAAATGTGCCAGGTTATAGTTGTAGGCGTTTTCCTGGCGTTCAACCAATAGCTTTTCCTTATAGATTTGAATAAAGTTCTCCGTCCATTCAAATTCTTTCAGACTGCAGCCTAGTGCAGTGATATTCTTGTAATTCCATTCTGATAGGATACCATTATCTAAGATTAGGCCCGCTTTCAGTCCTTGTTTATACAATTGGAATAGTTCCCTTTGGAAATCCCGGTCTCCCCCGTTGATGCGACGAATACAATAATTGATGGCGAAGGAGTATAGGTCCCCTTGCTCGTCTTTGCTGAGATGGGGAATCTCATTAGCCAGCATATGCTTCAAGCGCTGATACGGTTGCGGATTATCCTCTTGTTCCAGACTGCGGAAGATGGTGTAATACAAAACAATGGGCGTATCGTTTTCATACTCGTGCCAATTGTCTTTCATATAAGCCAGTAATTCCTGCAAAAAGTGAAATTTGTAGGCTGTATTCATCATCATCACATTCGCCATGATATGGCAACTGTGCCGAAGTTTCTCTAAAATGTAATAGCGATCTAAAGAATCGACCATTCCTTGCAATAGGGTAGGCTTAGAACGATCCTCGTACATGCCACTGTAATACCCCATAACCTTATTGAGTTTGAAAGAGGTATAGTATAGGTTTACATCCTTACAGGGGTGCTTATCCAGGTCCTTCTCCAACAATTTACCCCGATTCTTCATTAGATCGAACTGATTGTTTTCATAAGCCGCTTCTATGGTATGGAGTTGACCCTGAAAGGGGCGATCCTCAAAATGCCGGAAAGCCAGGAAACTGTGATATAGTTTCTTGAGGTATGACATGACATTGTGCAAGCGCTGTTCGTCATATCTTTCTTTTGGAAAGAGCTTTTTGAAAACTTCTGGCTTCTCCAAAGTGCCGTTTGGACGTTCTAGCCATTTTTCAATGACGTCCAATAGTTGCACTGTTTTATCATGTTTGTTGAAATAGGGAGAGTGAACAAACAAGTGAAATTTTTCTTTTTCTTTGGCAGATAAGGCTCCAATATACTTGACTAATCTACTCTGTTCCATGCAATTTGGATGTTTTGAAAGATGTATTGAGACCAGTTTTGAGTAGCGAAATAACAACTAATTCGTTGTCTGACAATTTGTTGTGGAGGGAGGTGTTGCCGCCTTTGAGTCAGAAAGATAGAAAAATGTACTAAAATATAAAAATGCGGTCAGGTACTTTTGTATTGTAGTTAGTTACTATATGACTACTTTACTACTAGCAATTATTTCCCTTTTGAACAAATCGTATTCCTCAGTCCGGAATAATCTCTAATTCGACACCTAATGGTGTAGTGAAAAATCTGCACCCCTAAGAAAGAAATTATAATCTCATGAGTACCTAATCGAAAAGGGTATCGCCATTGGCGATACCCTTTTTTCTTTACGGTCAATGAGGTTAAATGTTACCCCTTCCTATACGACTTATACTATCAATACCTGGGTAAAAGTGTTAAAGTCAACCTCTTTTGTAGTGCTGAACAACAGGCTGAGT
>JAHQWA010000035.1 GCA_019634045.1 Saprospiraceae bacterium | reverse complement strand
TGGCTGCGGTGAAGGGAGACCAGATCGAAGCTGAGGACTTTTATGTGGTAGGTTTTGGCAATCCTCAGCCTGTTTCAAAGCTAGGAGGGAAATTTGCCGTGAGTGACCTAGAGGGAGAGGAAAAGACTGGCCATACCAGAATCCGTTTTTCCATCCCCAAAGAAGCGGTAGATGAATATCACTATGACCTCCAAGCTGGAGATGAGATCTGGTTCATTTGTGCCTATAGTCGAGCAGATGAATTTGATCATCACAGCATGATGCGGCAGCATGTGAAAGTCAAGCTGTAAGGATCACCCATCTGTACATTAATGCGCTCCGTAATCCTTCTCTCCGAATCGGATAGCTGCGGCTATATGGTTCTCGGGAGGAGGGAGGAGACAGGTGGCAAATTCCGTGAAGGCACAAGGTGGGTTGTAGGCTTTATTGAAATCGATATAGGTCATTCCGTTTTCATCTACCTTGGGGGTATAGAGATAGCGCCCAGCGGGATAGGTTTCTGCTCCAGTAGTTTCATCTCTGAAGATGAGAAAATATTCCTTCTCCCCACCATCTAGTACCGAAATGCTTCGTTCTTCTCCTTCCCATTCAAAAACTAGCTTACCTTCCGTCGGATAAGGGATTTCCATATCTAACACATTCTTGACCACTAGTGTATCAGATTTTCCACTCTTCACCAGCCTGGCAGGCACTCTACCTTCAGGATGTACAGGATAGTGCTCAATGGCGGCAAAGTGTGCCCTGGCTTCGTGCAAACTATCTCGTAAGCGAATGCCATATTTTCCCCCTCTTTGTAGCAAGAACCAGCTTAAACTATTGTATGCTAAAATCACTGGGCTAGATTTTCCACTCAAGCCTATTTTTGTCACGGGTTCCCCTCCATGGGTAATGGATATTTCATTGGATGCTTCCAACCAAACGGAATCGCGCGCTTGCACAATCCGGCCCATTTGAGCGGGAACTTCACCCGGAAATACTAGCTGATTATCCTCACCTCCCCCAAAGAAGTTATCTCCTTCCTTCAGCCAAAACAAACCTGATAAAGTCAGCCAACCGGTAGGGCTCGTCAAATTTTCGATGCGATCGATTCGCCATTCCTCTACCTCGGCTAGATACGCCTCGTCCACTTTGGCTAATTCCTCATTTTGACAAGATGGAGTGATCAAAAATAGTAGGGAGAGAACACTGAAGACCGTAAGTAAATGTAGCCTCATGAGTAAGTAGATTTAAGTAGCAAATGATAGAGCAGTTCATCCACTAAGATAGAGACCTTCGAGAAACTCAACTAGTAATTGATCAAAAAGCCCATTTTTCTCATCTCAACTGCTCAGCTCACCACAAGGGCATAGCATTCACAACACGCACCCTCCAATCACAACAAGGAGCTAGCCTTACCTACCTTCCTCCTATACCTTTGAAACAAAAACAAAGAACAATGAAAAATCTATTCTTGCTAGTTCCCATCGGTCTAATAAGTTTGTTTGCCTTTACGCCTTCAGAAGTAAATTCCATCCGGGAGGTCGTTGAATCCTATTCCAAAGCCGGAGATAATCAGGACGTAGAAGCTATCGAAGCGGTACTTCACGAAGGATTTCGCGTGGTTTGGAATGATCCGGGCAAAAATACAGTAAGCCTGATCTCGAAAGCTGATTATGTTCAGTTGTTAGGAGCCAAAAAGATTGGAGGGGACAAGCGAAAGGTAATTATTGAGTCCATTGATATCTCGGAAGGAATCAATGCGAATGTAAGGGTTGTCCTAGATGGAGAGAAAGGAGACTTTTGGAACCTTTTGAGTCTCGTAAAACACGACGGAAAGTGGCTAATCGCACAAGACTTGGTAACGGCCAAGTTTGGTGGATAACTTAATGGACATACCTCCCGTCTAATCCTGCCAGCGGGGCTGATCGGACGGGAGGTAATAATGTGCTACACCTCTAACTTCTAAATGGTGCAGATTTTTATTCCTTCGGCCAAAGCCGCAATCTGATCATCCCAGGTAGGGATATACTCCTGCGCTACATACTTATCGTAGCCCGTTTCTTTAATCGCCCGCATGATCGCCGGATAGTTTAATTCCTGCGTTGCATTGATTTCATTTCTACCAGGAACACCTCCGGTGTGGTAGTGACCAAAATATTCATTATAATCACGGATAGTAGCGATGATATCTCCTTCCATAATCTGCATGTGGTAGATATCGTACAAGAGCTTGAAATTAGAAGACCCGATTTTATCCACCAGCTTCACGCCCCAAGCCGTATGATCGCACATGTAATCCTTATGATTAACCTTACTGTTCAATAGTTCCATCACCACCATCACGCCTTTCTTTTCGGCATGCTTGGCAATCTTATCCAAACCAATCGCACAGTTTTCCAAACCGACCTCGTCATCCATCCCATTGCGATTACCGGAAAAGCAAATCACGTTAGGAATACCTGCATCGGCAGCCTGGTCGATCAGCCGGATATAGTTGGTGAGGTATTCCTCATGCGTAGCAGGATCGTTAAAACCTCTAGGGATGCTAAAGAAAGAATCTGTGCCCAATGCACAGGTCAAGCCATATTTCTGAACAATAGGCCATTCATCAGGGCCTATAATCTCTACGGATTTAATCCCCAGGTCTTGTATCTTTTCACAGAATTCTTCCAAGGGAATGTCCCCATAACACCATTTACAAACGGAGTGTTGATAGGCAGCAGTCATTTTAGGAGTTTGTTCCATATCGTTAGTTGATGCATCAGTTGAAGATGGAGAAGTGCAAGACAAAGGGACGCCCAGGGCCAGTGCTCCAGCTCCAAGGGTGGTTTGTCGGATTGCTTCTCGACGAGAAAGTTTTTCAGCCATGTTGATATTGTTTGTGTTCTATACTTGATAAGCTGACTACCTAAGAAAGGAATCTCTTATCTATTGTAAGCCCAATTTTTACCCCCATTATCAGCCAGATCCGTGCATCCAATCCATTGTCCAGGAATGGGATCGTAGGCCAACACCTGAGTACCTACAGCTTCGGAGGTGTAATAACCTGCGATAACTTGTTGCTTCAATTGTAGATAAGGGGATTGCCCACCGGCTTTTTTCGCCTCCTCATCTACCTTGGATAAATAAGATAGCTGTTCTTCTGGAGACAATTTGCTGAAAGCCTTTCCATTGGCCTCTTCCGCTGCTTGTAGGAGTGCGGCCATGGCTTCTTTAGTCTTTTCTTTCTCCGCTGGCTTCATCGTTTTATCCGCTATCATATCGATAAACTCAGGCACGCCAACTTCAATCGCCCCAGGACTATCCTCCGTTTTGGGTAAGATCGTTTCCGCCATCGCTGCTATTTCTTTCATCTGTTCTTTGGTGAAGAAAGCAGGCTCATAGTTGGGAATGTGCTCCGCCGTACAGCCTTGCAAAACCGCAGAAGCTAAAGATCCACTTACTGCAACCCCCGTTAGCAAGGCGGCTTGTTTAAGTGCTTCTCTCCTATTCATAATTTTTCTTTTAAATCTCAAAAATTGGATAACATCTTGAACCTACAGGTTCATCTTCTTCAGTTCACCCACGGCGTGATCCACAGCTCTTGCGGTCAGTGCCATGTAGGTCAAAGATGGATTTTGGCATGCTGAAGAGGTCATACAGGCACCATCTGTGACGTATACATTGGGCACAGCATGTACCTGATTCCACTTGTTCAATACCGATGTCTTAGGATCACGTCCCATTCTGGCTGTACCCATTTCATGGATACCCAAGCCGGGCCAAGACTTGCGATCATACATCTCCACATCCTTGAATCCGGCAGCTTCTAGCATTTCTGCAGCAGAAGTCATCATATCATTACGCATCTTGTTTTCGTTCTCCTTAAACTCACAATCAATGGTCAAGGTAGGTTGACCGTAAATGTCCCTCACATCGTGATTCAATGTCACTTTGTTTTCATGATAGGGCAAACACTCTCCAAAAGCCGTTAAGCCCATTTGCCAAGGACCTGGCTCTACTAATTTTGCCTTTAGATCAGCACCAATGGAGACATCCATTTCACGAACTCCTCTCATCCAGTTGGTTCGACTTGCACCGCCTTGGTAACCGTAACCACGAACATAGTCTTTCATGGTACTCTCCTTGTCAATGTTTCGGAAACGAGGAATGTAGATACCATTCGGGCGACGCCCTTTGTAGTATTTATCGCCAAAGCCATCGAATCGTCCTCTCGCTCCAAGGCGGAAATGATGATCCATGAGATTATGGCCGAGTTCTCCACTGTCATTCCCCAATCCGTTTGGAAAACGATCCGATGTAGAGTTCATCAAAATAAAAGTACTACCCAGTGCGGAAGCACAACAGAAGATAATCTTAGCGTAAAACTCCTTCGTTTCTTTGGTCTCTGCATCAATGATTCTCACACCGGTTGCGCGTTTGGTTTCCGGATCATAGATAATGGAGTTCACAATGGAGTGAGGGCGGAGCGTCAGGTTCCCCGTGTCCTCAGCCGGAGGCAAGGTGGAGGATTGACTACTAAAGTAGCCGCCATAAGGACAGCCCCTGATACAGCGATTTCTAAATTGACACTGCGTACGTCCTTTGTGGGCTTGCGTCAAGTTTGCTACTCGACCAATGGTCATTACTCTTCCCCCAAAGTTTTCCGCAATTTTCTGGCTGGTATGTTGTTCTACACAGTTCATATCCATGGCCGGCAAAAACTCACTATCCGGTAGCTGAGCCAGGCCTTCTTTTCGTCCGGAAATACCCGCATGTTTCTCTACATAGCTATACCAAGGCGCCAAGTCTTCATATCTGATGGGCCAATCCACGCCAAATCCATCTTTGGCATTGGATTCAAAATCCATAGCACTCCAGCGGTAAGACTGTCTTCCCCAGAGCAGAGAGCGACCACCTACGTGATAACCGCGCATCCAATCAAAGCGTTTCACCTCTGTATAAGGGTGTTCCGTATCTTTCACCCACCAATGCTTGGTAGAAGGTCTAACGGTGTATCCTGTACGATTTTGCTTAGGATAATCCGCTAATTCTTCCGGAGTCATCCGATCTCTTAACGGAAGCTCCCAGGGTTCCTTATGAGCCGTCGGGTAATCTTCTATGTGTTTTACCATTCTCCCTCTTTCGAGGACAAGTGTCTTCAAACCTTTTTCGGTAAGTTCCTTCGCCGCCCAGCCGCCACTGATACCAGATCCGATCACAATAGCATCGTAGGTCACTTCCTCTTTTCCTTGTGAATTGAAATACATATAAAGCGAGTTTTCTAATTCAGAGATGCTATGAGCATATCCAAAAAATGATGTATCGAAATATAAACTTGTTGAAATAAAACTGGCGAGTCAAAACTTGTTAATGGCCAGTTTTTCGTCTTGTTCCTATCCTGTTCTTGTACTCTTTCGTTAGTTTCTTGGCTTCACTTGATACTGGTCGGAGGTAATTCTTGGTGTGAAAGATTGACCAGCTATCCCACTAGATGGATTGGGGTTATTAATGAAAATTAGATAGATAACTATTAAGGCAGTCTTCTGTGTATAGAGGTGTTCTGCGGCTTACACCGCTAAACTAGGAAAAAATGAGCTTATTTTAGATGTGATGAAGTAGATTTGACCAATTTATTAGTCTGAAATTCACAATTCTTTACTTCTGCGCGCGCAATATTAGATACAGCGCGATTATGGTAAAGACGATATTGGGAAACCAAATTCCTAGCATTACGGGTATAGATTGCCCGGTAGCAAAAACGATGGAGAATCGCGACAAAAAGATAAAGATTGCTCCCAGGCCTACTCCAATAGCTAAGTGCAGTCCCATACCTCCTCGGACCTTACGAGCAGCAATAGACACGCCAATAATGGTGAGTATGAAAATGGTAAAGGGTTCTGCCGTTCGTCGGTAGAGTTCTATCAGATATTTTTCCAAGTTCCCAGCACCGCGCTCCCTTTGCAGGGCGATAAAGCGCTTCAGCTTAGGGGTGGTCATCATAGTTTGCACATCAGAATAATCGACAAAATCTTGGGGCGTCACATTAAGCGTAGTATCGATATGCTTTCCCCGGCCAATCTCGAAGGTCTCCTTCTCTCCTTGGAAAGTCCTGATTTCATAGTTATTCAGCCGCCATTTATCCGGTGGACCTTTCCACTCGGCCGTACTGGCTTTCACCATGTACACGAGTTGATTGCCATCAAATTGTTCAATGCGGAAGTTGCGCGCAGTACTATCTCTTTTCCTATAAAAATTGATGTAAATCTTGGTATCAGGCGCCACAAACATATGCACATCTCGAGTTTTTCCAATGTCGCGGTCCTTAGCAATATACTTGTGCTCAAAATCCAGACGAATATTGTTCCCTCGAGGAATGAGGATGTGATTCCCCAACAGGTGAAGCCCCGCAATAAAAGTAGCTCCCAGCAAATAGGGCTGCATCAAGCGCCGAAAACTAACCCCAGCATTTAGGATGGAAATAATCTCTGAATTATACGCCATCCGAGAGGTAAAGAAGATCACCGCAATCAGGGTAAAGAGCGGCCACAGCAAACCGTGAATGAAGATGATAAAGTTCGGATAATAGTCTAGGAGTATCTCAGCCTTGGTAACCGGCTCCTCGATAAATTTTTCCACCTTCTCACTAAAATCTATAATCACAGAGATCATCGTGAAGATGAGCACCGTGAAAAAGAAGGTGGACATGAACTTGTTAATGATATATTTATCGAGGATCTTTAGCATATGCGGGTACAAAGAAAACAACTTCCCAGCATTCCTGCTGCTTTTTAACCAAATTATAAGCGCCTTTGCAGTTTGTTAACCATTGCATCTTTCCAAGAAGAAAAATCTCCTGCTAAAATATGCGTACGGGCCTCTCCTACCAACCATAAGAAAAAGCTTAAGTTATGGAGAGAAGCCAACTGAGCAGCCAATAACTCACCACTATGTACCAGATGGCGCAAGTAAGCTTTGGTATGAAATCGACTAGTGGGGCAGGGACCATCCGGATCAATCGGCTCGTGGACATCCTTCCATTTGGCATTCTTGATATTGATAATCCCCTCTGACGTATACAATAGCCCATGCCTGGCATTTCGCGTTGGCAACACACAATCGAACATATCTACGCCCAGTGCTATGCACTCCAATAAGTTGGCCGGAGTTCCGACTCCCATTAGATACCGGGGTTTGTCTTTGGGCAATACCTCACACACCAAGGCGGTATGCTTATACATTTCCTCTGCGGGCTCCCCAACCGATAATCCGCCTATCGCATTCCCTTCCCGCTCAAAACTGGCGATCGTCTCCGCCGATTGCTTCCGCAGATCATCATAGGTACTTCCTTGTACGATGGGAAAAAGCGATTGATGATGGCCATAGTAACCTTCCGTAGCATCCACATGATCACAACAACGCTTTAGCCAACGATGTGTCAATTCCATCGATTGCTTCGCATAGCGGTAATCGCTGGGGTACGGTGGACATTCGTCAAAGGCCATAATAATATCCCCACCAATCGTGCGCTGAATATCCATGGCTCCTTCCGGACTAAAGAAATGCCTCGAGCCATCGATGTGCGATTGAAAAGTTACCCCTTCTTCTTTGATTTTGCGCCTATGACTGAGCGAATAAACTTGATATCCACCACTGTCGGTCAAAATCGGTTTATCCCAGCCATTGAACTTGTGTAAGCCTCCAGCATTGCGAAGTATTTCCACACCTGGGCGTAAGTATAGATGATAAGTATTACCTAGGATAATCTGGGCTTTGACTACCTCTTTTAACTCGTGCTGATGCACAGCTTTCACCGTCCCTACGGTACCTACGGGCATGAAGATGGGTGTCTGGATTGTTCCATGATCTGTAGTAATCTCGCCAGCCCTGGCTCCTGATCCTTTGTCTGTTGATTCTAGTTTGAATTGTAGCAAAAGTGATTTTTTAGCAATCTCCTGATCAATCTATACTTGCCGCAAATATACTAGAAGCCATTCACTCAGCAATTTTTCTTATCTTTTTTCCGACAAGTAGTATAACAATCCATGCTACTTCGTGGCATAGCCATCTTCACTCCCTATCAATCCATTCAAATTTGTCAAATTAGCATGAAAAATATCTTTTACCTTTTCTTGTTTTGTCTTCCTACAATTATCAGTGCACAATCCATCCATCGGGTCCAACTTGAAATCAAAGTGGATGTCAGTATGCAAGAACAATTTCAGGACGATGGCCGTTTGCTGATCTTCATCAGTAAAGATGGGCGTGGAGAGCTTCGCTATCGCACCTGGCCTCGCCAGGGCAATTACTTGTTCGCTAAAAATATCGAGAATTGGGCTGTAGATAAGGCCGTTGTTTTAGCAGAGGGACGGGGCTTCATGAAAGCCGGTCAAATTTCCTTGGATGCCTTAGCCTCAGGCACTTATTACCTGCAAGCCCTTTGGGATCAAGATAGATCCGAGTCTCGCCCCAATGCTCCGGGTAATTTGCACAGTGAAGTCATGAAACTTGAAGTGGATAAAAGCCAGAAACTCGAGCTAGTCCTCAATAAGAAAATTGCAGAACGCAGAATAGCCAACCACCCAAATGTCAAAGAGGTCAAATTCAAAAGTGACACCCTCTCTAAATGGTGGGGAAAAGATATGTATCTGAAAGTCGGAATATTACTTCCGGACGCTTACTTCGAAGAGGAGAACAAGCGCTTCCCCTTCCGCTATAACATTGCTGGATATGGTGGTCGCTATACCCGAGTAGGGCGGTTGGTGAACAACAAGAGATTTATGGCTTGGTGGCAATCCGATGAAGCTCCTGAAATGGTCAATGTCTTCCTGGACGGGGAAGGTCCCTTTGGTGATTCCTATCAGCTGGACTCAGAAAACAGTGGCCCCTACGGCTATGCGCTAACCGAAGAACTGATCCCTTACCTAGAGGAAGAATTTAGAGGTACAGGAAGTGCACAAGATCGTTTTTTGGATGGTTGCTCTACGGGAGGCTGGGTTTCTTTAGCCCTACAGATTTTCTATCCAGATCACTTCAATGGCACCTGGTCCTATAGTCCTGATGCCATCGATTTTGAAAACTATCAATTGGTCAATGTCTATAAAGACAAGAATCTTTATACGAACGAATGGGGCAATTTACGCCCGGTAGCTCGAGATATTACGGGAGATCCTCAGCTGACGATGAAGGATTTTATCCATTATGAAAATGTGCTGGGTTATTCAGATTCCTATGCCACTTCTGGAGGGCAATTTAGTGCGCACAACGCGCTCTATAGTCCCAAAGGCAAGGATGACGTACCCGCCCATATGTTTGACCCGATGACAGGCGCCATCGATCCTGCGATTGTGGAACATTGGAAGAAATACGACCTAAAATTGATCGCCAAAGAAAACTGGGAAGAACTGGGTCCAAAGCTGCAAGGAAAAATATACATCTGGATGGGGGATATGGATAATTTTTTCCTTAATCCAGCAACCCGTGCCTTTGATGAGTTCTTAAAAACAACCACTAATCCCAAATCGGATGCGGTCGTAGAATTTACCGCTATGCAGGGGCATTGCACTCAGTTCAGTCATAGAAAAGTACTAGAGCAAATGGGCGCCAAGTTGGAAAAATAAAAGTCTAATCCCTCAAATAAGCATTCCTTCAACATGTCAAGTTATCAAGATTTCTACCGCAAAAGCATAGAAAGCCCCATTCCTTTCTGGGAAGAACAGGCTAAGGCTATACCCTGGTTTCAGTTTCCGCCTAAGATCCTCAGCCAAGACGAACATGAACTCGCACGCTGGTATCAGGGAGGTAAATTGAACACTAGCTATCTGGCTTTAGACTACCATATAGAGCAAGGTCGAGGAGATCAAGTGGCCTTGGCCTATGACTCCCCTGTTACCCAGACTAAAAGGCAGTTCACTTATCGTGAGCTCTTGAAAGAAGTGGAATTGGTCGCTGGCATGTTGAGCAATGTAGGTGTCGAAAAAGGGGATCGCGTGATCATCTACATGCCCATGATTCCGGAAACGGTCTTTGCCATGTTGGCTTGTGCCCGGATTGGTGCCGTACACTCCGTTGTATTTGGTGGCTTTGCAGCACGGGAGTTGGCCATTAGAATAGATGATGCTCAACCCAAGGTATTGTTGATGGGATCGGGTGGAAAGGAAATCGAACGGATTGTAGCTTACAAACCTATTGTAGATGCAGCCCTGGCAGAAGCAGCGCACCAAGTGGAACAAGTTGTAGTATTCCAAAGAGACTTTGTGCCCGCCAGCATGGAAGTCGGGCGAGATCTAGACTGGGAAGAGCTGAGGAAGACAGCCCACCCCACTAGCTACGTAGAAGTAGATGCTACTGATCCTTTGTACATCCTGTACACTTCCGGCACTACCGGAAAGCCTAAGGGGGTCATGCGGGACAACGGGGGGCATGCCGTAGCTATGAAATTTAGTATGGAGCATTTTTATGGAATTGCTCCAGGAGAGGTATACTGGGCAGCTTCCGATGTAGGTTGGGTCGTCGGACATTCCTATATCGTTTATGGACCATTAATCCAGGGCTGTACCACCATACTATTTGAAGGGAAGCCAATCAAAACACCTGACCCAGGAACCTTTTGGCGCGTCATCGAAGAATACAAAGTCAATGTCTTTTTCACGGCCCCGACCGCCTTTCGAGCCATCAGAAAAGAGGATCCCGAGGGAAAACTCAAACAGGCTTATGACACTTCTTCTCTCCGCTACCAATTCCTGGCAGGGGAGCGCTGTGATGTCTCCACCCTAAATTGGATTCGCAACCTCTTGCAAGTGCCGATCATCGACCACTGGTGGCAGACGGAGTCGGGCTGGCCAATGATCGGGAATATGACGGGCGTCGAATTACAGCCTACAAAGCCTGGTTCTGCAGGGCAAGCAGTCTGCGGCTATTCCTTTTCGATCTTTAATGAAGAAGGGCTAGAATTAGGGCCAAACGAGGAGGGGTATTTGGGCATTAAGTACCCATTGGCACCGGGCGCATTAGCCAATTTGTGGCAGGACACTACCCGTTTTAAGTCTGCCTACCTAGAAAAGTTTCCCGGTTACTACCTTTCTGGTGATGGGGCTTACAAAGATGAGGATGGTTTCATCTTTATTACAGGCCGAACCGATGATGTCATTAATGTGGCGGGGCATCGTTTGTCCACAGCGGAAATGGAAGAAGTGGTAGCCGCTCACCCAGCCATCGCAGAATGTGCTGTGATAGGCATTGCAGACGAACTGAAGGGCCAAGTTCCCGTCGGTTTTGTGGTAGTAAAGGCCGGAGTGGATCTAGCAGCAGACACGCTCGAGGCAGAATTGATCCAGATGGTTCGAGACAAAGTCGGAGCAGTAGCAAGTTTCAAACGAGCTACGATTGCACAAAAGCTTCCTAAGACTCGCTCTGGTAAAATTCTTAGGAAGGTGATGCGGTATATCGCTGATGGAAAGTCGTTTAACACCCCTTCTACTATTGAAGACCTTAGTGTTCTGGATCAATTGCGAGAGTTGATGAAGAAACAGCGCATTGGGCAGGCCTTTTCTTAGGTAGAAGGCCTAGGTAGATGTAGACTGTGACACCAATCGTCCCTAAACACTGCCGGAATACCTAAAGGAAGAAGCAAAAGTGGAAGGCGAATACTAGATCAGTATTACTCGCCAGATCATAGCCAAGCTTATGGGCCTACGAGTAGAAACCGTGATCAGAACTAGAAAAGTCAGGCCAGCTACCCCTTAAGGGCCGAAAGACCTTCATTTAAATCATATCCGCTTCTCTGCTATCTATGGTGTAACACCTACCTCCTTTCCCACATTAAGATGTGGTTGAACTTAACAATGCTACGAACTACATTGTAGGGTAAAATCAGCACACTTATTACCCCAGTAAACACCATCAACATGCAACGCTTCGTTCACTCCCTAACTTGTTTGGCACTACTACTAATCATGTCTTCCTCTCTATACGGACAAAGTCTAATTCAGGGCCAATTGACCAACAAGGCTCATCAGCCGCTTCCTCAAGCTAGTGTTGTGCTGTTCCAGGTGCAGGATTCTTCCTTCGTTAGTTTTGCCATCACAAAGCAAGACGGGAGTTTTCGCATACCTAAAGTAAAGCCAGGGCTATATTACCTACAGTATACGGCTTCTGGTTACACTAGCTCTTTAAGTGATCCTATTCGCATCAATCCAGAAAGGTCTATTGTCCCCATCGGGGTTAAGATTCTCCGTCGCAAGCAAGCGAAACCAATCGTGATCAAACCTGCCAGGGCTTAGTGCATGTTTCTCCCTTGCAAGAAGCAGGCCTCACTATTTGTATCTCGTCCTAATCCGATCTTTACTTAACATTACCGTCGTTCACCTGCGAATTCATGCTGCTTACTTAAAACCTCCCGTGAAGGCCCCCGCTAGCCTTTAACTTGAGTGAAAATGGCAGAAACGGACCTCTGCCCTTCCGCTTACAACTTCCAAAATAAACTAAGCCATGAATTCGAATTTCCCAAACACGCTAATTCCCCAAACCAAGCATCCGGTGACAAGCGTGGTGATTGCATTACTCTTCTTTTGCTGTTTCCAAACAAACAGCACCGCACAGGTTGTCGGAGAGCGAATCAACCTAAACATGAATGCTAATCCTACTTACAATGTTTCTCTCCAGGGCTTACCGCCGGTGGGCTGTGGAACTTCCAAAACCAGCTTCTGCGTGGCACAGGATAATGTTTGCTACATAGAACAAGGACTCATCGATAAGGTGACTTTTGAAGACCTGCAAGGGGTACATATGGTAGACTTGAGTGGCCCCGATACCATACGAGTTAAAGTGACCAATTCGACAGGTTTTCTACCCAGTTGGCCGGAAGCCGATATTGATGTCCTTAATGGAGAGGATAATTTCGTCAGATTCGTAGTCACCCAAAACACCTCTGGCGTACCAGAATTTGAAGCGCTGATCATTATTGATCCGAACGAATTAGATCGAGAAAACGAAAGTACTCCCAAACTGCACCGACTGCAATTTACACTAGTATCCAGCTACTTCCCTACCGCCGCTGGATCAGTTTCAAAAAACCTCGAAATAGAAATTCCATTCATGATCTTGGGGGCCACCACAGATCTCATCACCCCACGTGGCGTCACCACCACACCTAAGACCCCATACCTCATCTTGCACGACCCTCCAGGTGATGGCAGTTCCAGTAAATTTCTGGCTAATCGCCAGACCTGCCGCAATTTCTCTACCAGCGTCCTTTTGGGAGGCTCTGCTAGAGTTTGGGGCAGCGCTAAGTTGGGATTTGAAACCAGTGGAGTAGTACCGGTTGAAGTTTATGCCCAATATACGGTGGGACTGACAGCTGCATTGGAGCATAGAAGTCAGACAGAAACCGAACTTTGCATTACCACCACGCAAGAATTTGCCACCTCAGACCTAGATCAAAATACGGGTACGGCCGGTGATATTTTCATTGGCGTAGGTAGAACCTTACAATATGGCGTCGCTGAATCCCTGGTATTTGATCCTAACACCTGTACGACCAGACTGGAGAAGCGATTGGCTTTTAGGGCCACTGGCGAGCAAGCTAAGTTTGCCCTGACAGAACAGCAAATCCGGCAAGACATTATCAATCAGCAGAGCCTGGCCGATAATCCTGCCCAAGACCCCTTACTCCGATCTAGAGCTCGCTCACAGGTTAAAACCTGGAACCAAGTCCTTCAACTCAATGAACAAAATAAACAACAGGCTATTAATGGTGCCAATGGTGCCGTGAATACCTTTGCTGGACAGACCTCAGAGTCCGTTGAAACTGAAATTAGTACCACAACGATCCAGACGATAGAAAGTACAATTAGCATTTCGACCGATGTAGCCCTGGAAGTCGGAGCAGAGGTGCAGGGAACGGGCGTTTCAGGAGGAGCTGAAATTGAGATCCGGAGTGAGTTTGGGGAAAGCGTGACCAATTCCGTTTCGAGCTCGAAGGTGATCGGCTATACCCTAACGGATGACGACCCAAATGATCTTTTCAGCTATCGGGTAGGAACTGACCCCATGTTTGGCACTCCGGTATTTTCGCTGGTTGAAAATAGTACAAGATCAAGTTGCCCTTACGAGGGAGGGATAAAAATTGACCAACCCAAACTCACGGCCTCTTCCCTCTGTGCAACGGGTAAGAACATTCTAGTTGAAAATGTTCCCGTAGGCTCTTCGGCCAATCTCAACCTGAATATTTGTAACGATAGTGATTTTGAACGGACCTATTGGTTGGCCCTAGATGGTAGCTCCAATAATCGCGGCGCAAAATTCACTTTCGCTGGTACAGAGCTCAATGCAACTGATAAAGGAGTGGCTTATACCGTCGGCCCCAGAAGCTGTTTCAATACCAGCGCCTTACTCGTCATTTCTCAAAACCCCAATGCACCAAACGAATTAATCTATGACAACATGGTAGTCTACCTGTACCCGGAATGTGAAGGAACCTCTTTAGGAGAACTAGCTATTGTTGACCAAATCAACCTCAGTGTTCGCTTTAGCACGACCCCCAATGCCATTCCAAGAGCAACTGTAGATGGCGTCCCAGAAGATGTGATCCCCCCCACCCTTGCTGCTTGCCCCCAAAGCCAGACCATCGACAACTTCCCTGGAGCATGTGGCGAGCGGGTTCAGTTTGCCCTCCCCACTGCCACGGACAACTGTGGGACTGCCACCGTTACCCAAATCGAAGGCCCTGCCAGTAATGACAATTTTTTTCCAGGTACGACCACCGTATCCTTCTTGGCTACTGACCAAAGTGGGAATACCGCTACCTGCTCCTTTACCGTTACTGTAAATGACAACGAAACACCCTCCGTCACCTTCTGCCCCCCCAATCAAACGGTT
>JAHQWA010000463.1 GCA_019634045.1 Saprospiraceae bacterium | reverse complement strand
GGCATGGTGTAGTAATATATTAGCTAGGTCACCGGTTGGATCTTGTAGTAAAGTTTCTACAGTTCCATCAGGAAGTAATCCAAAGGCTGCATCGGTCGGTGCGAAAAGGGTGAATGGTCCTTCTCCAGAAAGGTCATCATCCAGCTCAGCGGCGAGGATGGCGGCTTCCAAGGTAGTATGTGCCTCACTTTCTAGTACTACGTCCACTACGGTATTGGTGGGTAATAGTACAGCATCTATTACATGTACTACTCCATTATCAGCAGGTATGTCCGCCATCGTAACTTTGGCGTTATTGATGAACACACCATCAGCATTTATAGTAACGATTACGTTCTTACCAAAAAGCGTTTCTACGACTTGGTTATCAGAGAGGTCACCGGAAGCTACACTTCCAGAAACAACATGGTGCAGAAGGATATTAGCTAAGTCCCCGGTAGGATTTTGTAACAAAGCGTCAATTGTACCTGCAGGTAAAGCGGCAAAGGCGTCATCAGTCGGTGCGAATACCGTGAATGGGCCGGCTGCGGCTAAGTCGTCGTCCAGCTGAGCAGCAATCACAGCCGCTTCTAGCGTGTCATGCGCCGTGCTGTTGACGATGATATCAACCACTGTATTCTGCGCTACAGCAACAGTGCTTAATAGGGAGAAAATTAATAGAGTAAACCAATTCTTCATAAGTAGTGCTTTACGGTTTTAGAAATCTCATGAATTAATGAGGTAGCAAAACGGGAAGGCTCTACTTATGTTCTTGGGTTTACTTAATTCAGTATTGAAAACGGATAGGTTTGACCAGGATTAGTCAAAAGGTGGATTAATTTAATGTTAACTTATGGTTCTGCCAATTGCTGTCTTTATTGGAAATCAGTGAGTTAAAGATAATGGTACGCCATAATCCGACAGATGGGCTTTCTTGCTTTTTTAACTATGGCGTTTCTTCAGGACGGTAATTACATCCTCAAGACTATACCCTTTCTCACACAGAAGCACTAGATAGTGATACATTAGATCAGCTGCTTCTCCCAAAAAAAGTTCCTCATTATCATCCTTGGCTTCGATCACTAATTCCACGGCTTCTTCTCCGACTTTTTGGGCAATTTTATTAATGCCTTTCTTGAAAAGAGAGGTGGTGTAAGACTTTTCCGAAGGATTGTTCTTTCGATCCTGAATGACCTTTTCCAATTGTTCTAAAAACTCCATTAGTTGTTTATTTCATTGAAGCAGGTATCTGCACCGGTATGGCAAACAGGACCCACTGGGTTTACTTTAATTAAAAGGGTGTCGCGATCACAATCTACTCGGATTTCGACGACATGCAGGAAATTGCCAGAGGTTTCTCCCTTGGTCCAAAGGCGACCCTTCGTCCTACTGAAAAAGGTGACCACTTGATCGGCTTTTGTCTTTTCCACTGCGGCTTCATTCATATAGCCTAACATCAAAACCTTTGAAGTCGTAGCATCTTGGATGATGGCAGGAACCAGTCCATTGGTCTTTTCGAAATCTAAGTTTTCAATTTTCATCGATCTATATTATAGAATTACTAGCCTCTAACAGGCACACCTTTATCTTTCAAATAGCCTTTCAAGTCTCCAATTTCAATCTCTTGGAAATGGAAAATACTGGCCGCCAATCCCGCATCGGCTTTTCCTTCTGTGAATACATCATAGAAATGCCCCATCGTCCCCGCTCCGCCAGAGGCAATGACCGGGATAGATAAATTGTCGGATACCATGGCTAGAGCCTCATTAGCGAAGCCTGCCTTTGTCCCGTCGTGATCCATGGACGTAAATAGGATCTCTCCAGCCCCTCGGTCTTCCGCTTCCTTTACCCATTCCAGCAATCGGCGCTCCGTAGGTAGTCGTCCCCCATTTAGGTGTACCACCCATTCACCATCTACTTGCTTGGCATCTACTGCTAGCACAACAAATTGGCTGCCAAAATTCAAGGCTAGATCCTCGATTAACTGAGGGTTGCGGACCGCAGCTGAGTTGATGGAGATTTTGTCGGCCCCAGATTCCAGGAGTACATCGACATCTTCCAAGGATTTTATCCCCCCACCAATCGTAAAAGGAATATTAAGGTGTTTAGCGATGTTTCGAGCCAGTGAGGCCAAGGTCTTCCGCTTCTCATGAGTCGCCGTGATATCTAGGAAAACCAATTCATCAGCTCCTTTCTCGCTATAGATAGCTCCTAATTCAACCGGATCTCCAGCGTCTCGTAAGTTGACGAAGTTAACGCCCTTTACGGTACGCCCGTCTTTTATATCTAAGCAAGGAATGATACGTTTTGCTAGCATAATATTCGTTGATTAAAAGTCTCTTAAATCCTGCAACTGCAGTTTGCCTTCATAAATGGCTTTTCCGATGATCGCCCCATAACAACCCATCTCCCTCAATTCATTTAGCTCATCCATAGTGGTAACGCCACCGCTAGCAATGAGTTTGGCTTCTGGAAATTGTGCCAGTAGGTCCCGATAGAGTTCTACAGAACTCCCTTTTAGCAAGCCATCTTTGGCGATGTCCGTACAGATAATGTATTGGATACCATTGACGGTATACTTCTGGATGAAGGGGACTAATTCTAATTCACTCTTTTCCTGCCAACCACTTACTGCGATGAAGCCCTCCTTTACATCTGCCCCCAATATGATCCGCTCTGTCCCATACTTTTCCAACCAACGTAAAAAGGTAGGCTCATCCTTAACGGCTATGGTCCCACCCGTGATTTGAGCTGCTCCACTTTCGAAGGCGATCCTTACGTCTTCATCCGACTTGAGGCCGCCACCAAAATCAATCGTTAGCTGGGTTTGGCTTGCTATTTTTTCCAAAACCCGATAGTTGATGATCCGTTTGGCTTTAGCTCCATCTAAATCGACCAAATGGAGGCGATTCAGACCAATATCTTCGTATTGCTTGGCGACTTCAAGCGGGTCTTCATTATATACTTTCTTTTGCGCGTAGTCCCCCTGAGTCAGGCGAACACATTTGCCGTCAATGATATCAATAGCGGGTATAATGTACATCTAGGATACGGTTTGTAGGCGTTGAGTAATAGTGGCCAAATGATGATCATCGTGCTCTGCTACAAAGTAGGCAAGATCGATCGGACGCATAGGCGTTCTCATTCTGGGATGTAGTGAACTGCGCTCAAGGTCGCTTGTTTGTAGCTCAGCTAGTAAGCTCATCAGTTGCCCTCTGGCAGCAGCAAAGGCGGTCAGAATTTGCTGTATATCTTTGTCGTTGTGCTGCGCCTCGAAGGTTTTGCGATTCGTGAGATCGGCTTCAGAAAGGACTTCCTTAGCGGCCTGGAAATCTTGAAACCGACTATACCAAAGCGGCTCCAAATCCAAAATATGCCCGGCTTCCTCTTGAACTGACCATTTCTCTCCTTCTTTTTGACTGAGTAAAATCGGAGATACGCCTTGCAGTTTTTGTGCTAAACGCATAGGGGAACCAGCGAGGCGTTCCGTAATTCCTGGGAAAAGACCATTGTCGGCTATCAGCGTAAATTTTCTAGTGAACCAGGGGGTGATTTCCATTTGAATTGAGCTTTATAAGGTTAAAAAATCCTTCAAAACTTGTTCTCCCACTTTACTAGACTTTTCGGGGTGAAATTGGGTAGCATAGAAATTGTCCTTTTTGATTGCACAGCTAAAAGGGTGCACATAGTCGGTCAAGGCCGCAGTATACGGACCTTCCTCTACATAGTAACTATGTACAAAGTAGGCAAACGCTCCTTCTAGGGTCTCGCTAAACCAACTATCTGATTTTCTGCGGATTTGATTCCAGCCCATGTGTGGCACTTTTTCCCCATTAGTAGGTTGAAACAACTTGACTTGTTGGGGGATAATGCCCAAGCAGGGTGTATCGTTCTCTTCCGAATGCTCGCAAAGAAGCTGCATGCCCAGGCAGATGCCCAAAACTGGCTGCCTTAAGCTTCTAATCAATTCGTCCAGTCCTTTCTCCCGGAGATAATTCATGGTGGTGCTTGCTTCTCCCACCCCTGGAAAGATCACTTTATCTGCTTGGCGAATAGCATCATGGTCATCAGTCAACTGGGCATCAATCCCCAATCTATCCATGGCAAAAAGTACAGAACGCACGTTCCCCGCATTATAATTGATAATAGCTACTGACATATTTTCTTGTTTTAGCACCTACAGCACTCCTTTGGTAGAAGGAAGCTGCATGTTGTCAATGTCTCGTCGTTTAGCCATTTTGATGGCTCTGGCCCAGGCTTTGAAAATAGCCTCTATTTTGTGGTGCTCATTGTCACCCTCTGCTTTTATATTCAGGTTACATTTGGCCGTGTCGCTGAAAGACTTAAAGAAATGATAGAACATTTCCGTTGGCATTTTTCCAATCATTTCACGCTTAAACTCAGCTTCCCAAACGAGCCAAGGACGCCCACCGAAATCGATGGCCACTTGTGCGAGGCAATCATCCATTGGCAAGCAGTAACCGTATCTTTCGATGCCCATTTTATTTCCGACCGCCTGTAGGAAGGCTTCGCCTAATGCCAAAGCCGTGTCTTCAATCGTGTGATGTTCATCAATATGTAGATCTCCTTTGACTTTGATGGTGAGGTCGCAGCCCGCGTGACGAGCCAGTTGGTCCAGCATATGATCAAAGAAGGCAATTCCGGTATCATTATCTGCTTTGCCTTCACCATCCAAGGAAAGCTCGATCAAGATGTCCGTTTCTTTCGTTTGACGGTGGATTCTGCCGGTACGAGCTGGTAGCTTTAGGTGTTCGTAAATAGCCTTCCAAGCTGTAGTAGTTAAAACGATAGTCTCCCCTAGTTCTGCTCGTTTACCTTGAATCTCTCCTGCTCCCAATTCGGGCTCATTATTGAGCCAAATCCCTCTTGTCCCCAGGTTCTTAGCCAACTCCATATCTGTCAATCGATCTCCAATCACGATAGAATTAGCTAGGTCGTAATCTCCGTTCATATAGGGCGTCATCAGGCCCGTTCGGGGCTTGCGAGTTGGCGCATTTTCGTGCGGAAAGGTACGATCGATTAGTATATCTTGAAAAACAATTCCCTCGTTTTCAAAGGCTTTTAAAACTTTGTTGTGTGCTGGCCAAAAGGTGTCCTCCGGAAACGAATCGGTACCAAGTCCATCTTGATTGGTGATCATGATCAATTCATAATCTAATTCTCGAACGATGCGACCTAGGTAATTGAATACCATCGGATAAAACTCTAGTTTAGCTAGAGAATCTAGTTGATAATCAACCGGTGGTTCCAAAACCATGGTACCATCGCGATCAAGGATTAATAGCTTTTTCATGTATTTAAATTATTTCTGCGGCTTCGCAATTTGCAGCAATAATTCTGCACAAATGCAACCGCTGCGCTTCTACCTGGCGAGGCCGAGTAGACCGGCTCGCAAGACTTTGTTTAATCATCCCTTCGTGAGAGCTTGAGATTAAACAAAATCATGCTCGTTTCATGATGTATATGCGTTTAAAGCAGCAAGTAATAGTTGGTTTTCGTCGGGCCGACCTACGGTAAAACGGAGGCAGCCCTCGCATAGAGGTACGTTTGAGCGATCTCGAACGATAATGCCACTTTGCACTAAGAATTGGTAAAGCTCCTTAGGTTGATCCACTTTTGCCATGATGAAATTGGCATTAGAGGGATACACTCTTTGAACAAAGTCATATTGAACTAAAGCTTTACTCAAGGCATCCCTTTCCGCTAACAAGGTGCCTACCCATTCGGATTGTTTGGCTGTATCTTGTAGCGCTTCCAAGGCGGCGGACTGTGTCAATTGATTGATGTTGTATGGAGGCTTAACCTTATTCAAGTACTGTATGATCTCCGTATTTGCAAAAGCCATACCTAGTCGGATACCCGCCAATCCCCATGCTTTTGAAAAGGTCTGCATGACGATTAGGTTGGGGTATTTTTCAATATAGTGTATAAAGCTTTGTTGTTGAGAGAAATCAATGTAAGCTTCATCGATCACAACAATCCCAGGAAATTCTGCTAAGAGTGCTTCGACACGACTCGGTTCCATATCGTTTGCAGTCGGGTTATTGGGGCTACAAAGGAACAATATTTTCGTATGCTCGTTGGCAGCTGCTAAGGTCTCTGCTACGCTAGGTTGATAATCTGTGGTCAAGAGAACCTCTTTGATGGTCACGTCGGCGATGCCCGCGCTTACCTTATACATACCATAGGTAGGAGGAAGACTTAGAATGTGATCGACTCGGGGTTCGCAAAAAATGCGGATTAGCAGGTCAATCACTTCATCACTCCCATTCCCCAAGAAAATATTTTCAATTGGGACCTCCTTGATCTTACTGATTTGTTCTTTCAGTTTCCATTGTAAGGGATCAGGGTAGCGGTTTAGGCCAGTCTCAAAGGGATTCTCATTGGCGTCGATAAAAATTTCGGCCTTGCCTTTGAACTCACTTCTAGCCGAGGAGTAGGGGCTAAGTGCTTTGATATTGGGACGAACCAGTGTTTCTATATTCATGATGAGTCGTCTTTTGAAGGTCCTTACAAGTTCTGCAATCGAATACTTACGGCATTCTTATGCGCTATTAATTCCTCAGCTTCCGCCATTTTCTCCACGGCAGGTCCTAATAATTGAAGCCCTTCCTTGCTCAGTTTTTGGAAAGTGATCTTTTTAACGAAAGAATCCAAGGAAACACCACTATAAGAACGCGCAAAACCATTGGTGGGTAAGGTGTGATTGGTGCCAGAGGCATAATCGCCCACGGATTCCGGGGTATAATTGCCTAAAAAGACGGAGCCAGCATTAATTATCGCCTCCCCTACTTCTTCGGCGTGCTCCATAGCTAAAATCAGATGTTCCGGAGCGTAGGCATTGATAAAGTCAATGGCTTCCCTTTGGTCCTTTAGGACTACTCCGGCACTATTGAGTAAGGCGCCTTCTGCTATTTCTTTACGGGGGAGTTTTGCTAATTGCTCGACCACAGCTGCCTGAACTTTGGATAAGGTCTCCTCAGAAAAGGTGACCAAAACGACTTGACTGTCCGTGCCGTGCTCGGCTTGCGAAAGGAGGTCTGCTGCCACAAAGGCTGGGTTGGCACGCTCATCGGCACACACCAAAACCTCTGACGGCCCGGCAGGCATATCGATGGGTAAGCCCTCCTTGTTGACCAGTTGCTTGGCCGAGGTGACATATTGATTGCCAGGCCCGAATATCTTATACACCTGGGGTACGCTTTCCGTTCCGTACGCCATGGCTCCGATCGCCTGCACGCCTCCCGCTTTAAAGATTTTCGTTACACCCACCAAATTAGCTGCATAAATAACCGCTGGATGGACGGTGTTCTCCGTTCGAGGTGGAGAGCAAAGGATGATTTCCTTACAGCCTGCCAGTTTTGCCGGAATGCCCAGCATGAGTACGGTCGAAAATAGGGGGGCAGTTCCCCCTGGGATATATAATCCTACCTTTTCGATCCCGACACTTTTTCTCCAGCATTGGACACCGGGCATCGTCTCTACTACCTCGACTTTCAGCTGCTGTTGGGCATGAAATTTTTCAATATTTTGCTTAGCCACTTGAATGGCCGCTTTTAGATCTGGACTCAAACTAGCTTCCGCAGCAGCGATTTCTTCGGCAGTAATGTGCAATTGGTCCAAATCTACCCCATCGAATTTTTTAGTGTAAGCTTTTAGGGCTTCGTCTCCTTTTTCGCGAATCTCTTGTAAAACCTGCCCAACTGTCGCTTCCAATTGCGAGTTGTCGAGCGCGGGGCGCTCTAGAATTTCAGGCCACTTTGCACGATCTGGAAAAATATAGGATTGCATAAGTTTTGCTTTTTGATCTCCTTCACCAAATGAATTAAACAATCATTTTTTCAATGGGAACAACAAGAATACCTTGGGCACCTGCTCCTTCCAGTGCTTCTATAATCTCCCAAAAGCGATCCTCTGATATAACCGTGTGGATGGAGCTCCATCCATCGGTGGCCAGCGGCATAACCGTAGGGCTCTTCATTCCAGGAAGAATTTCAATGATTTGATCAATGGAATCGTTAGGCGCATTCATCAACAAATACTTGTTGTTTCGCGCTGTCAAAACGGATTTCACTCTATAAATCAACTTATTCAAGATCGGTTCAACAGAAGCGGGCATTTTCTTGGACTTAACGATGCATGCTTCAGACTTCAGGATGATGTCTTTTTCTTCCAGACCATTCTTGAATAAGGTACTTCCGGTACTTACTAGATCGCAAATGGCATCGGCCAGACCAATATTGGGGGCAATTTCTACTGAACCGGATATTTCGTGTATTTCTGCTTGAATTTGATGCTGATCTAGAAATTGCTGGAGGGAATTGGGGTAGGAGGTGGCAATTTTTTTGCCTTGTAAGAATGCTGGGCCAGCATAGGGGGTGTTGCGTGGTACGGCGATGGAAAGGCGGCATTTGGAAAAGCCTAGCTTGAGTACTTCCTCAAGTTCCTTTTGTTTTTCTACCACGGTGTTTTGCCCAATGATCCCGATATCTGCTACGCCATCCTGAACATACTGAGGGATATCGGAATTGCGTAAAAAGAGTAGATCGATCGGGAATTTTCGAGCAGAAGCTTTTAACTGATCCTTACCATTATCGATCTTAATCCCGCATTCTTTGAGGATCTTAATGGAGTCGTCGAGTAGGCGACCCGACTTTTGAACGGCGATCTTTAAACGAGCAGAAGAGGTTTCCATGTTATAATGGTTTAGCAATTTCTAGACAAAAAAAAAGAGGGTTACCAGACAATGGTAACCCTCTTTTACAGATCAAAAATGAGATCGTCTACTTTCGATCATGGCATCACCATTTGCCCGTTGGAGCAAAGCTAAAGTGATGATGATGATGTACACGATTGAAACTCATTCTTGAATTTTTTGTGGTGCGGGACGGAATTGAACCGCCGACACATGGATTTTCAGTCCATTGCTCTACCAACTGAGCTACCGCACCTCCTGCTTTTTTTATCAAAGCGGTTGCAAAAATAGACGGATTTTTGATTTTCCACAAACTTCAACCAAAAAAAACTAGAAAAAATTCAGTTACTTTTGGGACTTTATGCGTTTTACAGTTTACCAACTGGATATGGCGATATAGTAAAACGTTGAATTTGAAGCTTTTCTAGTTGAGAAACCTTTACATCATATGCCCACTAGATTATTAGCAATACCATTTGCGGTTGGCTTCTTCCTCTTTTTCTATTTGGCTTGGGCCAGAGATGAAGCTTTTGCGATCTATATCATTCCTTGTAGTTTGATTCTTGGGTTGATGTATGTTTTTAGCCCTCAAATTGATTGGTGGTGGTACAAACGGAATCCGCCAGATCTAACGGATGGAATTCGCCGATTCTTTGGTGAACGGTACACCTATTACATGCGTTTGCCACTGCGTGAAAAAGAGCCCTTTCGGCACAAAGTAGCCATGTTTAGTTTGGCAACGGACTTCAAACCGATGGTCATGCCAGAAGTGCCAGGAGATGTGAGAGCCATTGTCAGTGCTAGTGCCGTGCAATTGAGTGCAGCTTTTGACGATTTCCTCTATTCCCCTTTTGAGAACGTTGTAATTTACCCACACCCCTTTCCCTCCCCACAATATCCAGAGCACTTCCATTTATCGGAGATCTTCGAGGAGGATGGCGTGATCCTGTTTTCTATGGATCATCTAATCAAAAGCTTTGCAGAACCAGAGCGGTACTACAATATTGGATTACACGAATTTGCCAAAGTGTTTATGCTAACTTATCCAGATAAAGCTTATCCGGAATTAGCTGACAACATTTGGGAGGATTTGGAACAAATCAGTCAATTTAGTAAAGCAGCTATTTTGGAATGGATTAATCTCCCAGAGATAGATCCTTTGCCGGTCAGTATAGCTCATTTCTTCGTATTTCCTGAGCGCTTCAAAGAAGTTTTACCCGGAATCTACCAAACCTATACTACGATCTTTCAGCAAGACCCTGCCGGACCAGTTTGATCCTACTCGCGGTGTCCTAGTGCCATTCACGAATATCTTAGCCTGTCATTGATGAATGGCTAGTAACTTCTCCGCTGAAATTACTGTCCAAACAGTAGTTCTTTTTATCATTTCAAAATTTCATGTATGAGAAGTTACCTGACTGTATGTTTGCTTTGCCTGTTTGGCATGGCCGTGAATGCTCAAAGTTCAGCTGTACAAGGCGTGGAAAAAGCGCTGAATTATTACCTGGATGGGGGTACAAATAAAGATGCTGATATGGTAGCCAAGGCCTTTCACCCGGCTGCGGAATTGAAATTTGTAACAGATGAGGGCTATCAAGAAATTAGTATTGATGACTTTCTTGCTAGAATTAAACCTGGCCCGAAATCTGATCGGATCACGACCATAAAGTATATCAATGTCACTGGTCAAGCTGCTAGTGCGAGTGTGGAAATTGAATATGCAGACTTCACCTTCATTGACTATTTTAACTTGCTAGAGGTCGAGGGAGAATGGAAGATTGTAAATAAAATTTTCTTTAAGAAAATGAAAGCGGAAAAGGGCTCATGAAGCGACTAATCAAAGGAGTTTTCGGCAGTTTCTTGTTGATCTCACTGGCTTGCAACACTCAAGAAAAAGAAGCTTTTGCACAAGATGCCCAAACCGTTTTAGAACGCTGTTTCCAGTTTCATGACCCGGATGAGGAATGGGCGTCTTGGGCGGGAACCTATGTTTCGGTAGAACCCCGCCTGCAAGTCCCTGGCCGTAAAACCAAGGTACAATTGCAGGCAGATGGCAGCTTTTTTGACATGGAACGAGCTTACGGCAAGGATACCTTACACTGGACCATCAAAGAGAGGCAATATTCGACTTTCGTAAATGGAGAGCTGGTACAGGATACAGCAACTATGCAAGCGTATCGCTTGAGCCAGGAGCGTGCGGATGGTTATCATAATTATTATCGGACCAAATTGGGGTTGCCGATGAGTCTGAAAGGCCGGTATCAATTGAAGCAGGAAGCAGTAGAACCGATGGAGTGGCAGGGCAAAACAGCATTTCGCTTAGAATTGGAAATCGCCGATGGCCCATTTTCTACAGCTTGGGAATTATTCGTAGATTCGAAGAATTATCAATTACTCGGGTATGGTTTTTTCCCAACAGAGGCGGAAGGAGAATATTTGGTAGTAGATCAACTAATGGAAATGGGGCAGATGAAATGGCCAAGGATGCGCCATTGGTATAGTAGGGGAGAAGATGAATACCTGGGATCAGACATTATTCTTAAGGCATCTCCTATGCATGATTGATCAACTGTACTTAACCTTTCTAACGGGCATCTTTTTGACAGCTGCCCTGTTCTATATGGTGCTGTTTTTCGGTTTTAGCCGGAAAGCGGCTTTCCTTTTTTTTGCCCTGTTTTGCATCAGTTATGCCGGAAAGATCGTATTTGCGGCGACGCTAGACTTCATGGACTTTGGGCTGACGGGCGAGTTGGAGAATACGGCCAAAGGCATTGCCTATTATCTGGGTGGAGTAGCCCTGGTCGGTTTCCTGCTGTATGAATTTGAGGTCCCTAAGCGCCCCCGCTACCTGCTAGCCTTTGTTGTAATTACTTGGGTCCCCTATTGGCTTCATTGGGTCCCCTATGCGGTGCTGTTTATGCCAGTAGCCTTGGCCATAACGGCCTATGCTCATTACCATAAAAAAGAGGGAAGTACCTTGGCTTTAGTTGGCCTTTTTGGCTTGGCCTTATTCAACTACCTAGACCATGAACAGAATTTGGTCTTTCTAGGCTTCTTCATTGGGGTATTGTTCTTTATTGTTTGCATGACTCTTTCTGTGGGCCGTCAGGTAGCGCAGCAATTTCGATTACGTCAGGAGGCTAATATCCGCTCGGAGCGCCTTGAAAATCAGCTCTTAAAGAAAAGCATTCAACCCCATTTTATCTTTAATTCTTTGGCTTCCTTGCAAGAGTTGATTGATCAGCATCCCACCAAGGCTTCGAAATTTGTAGATAACCTAGCGCATGAGTTCCGGATGTTAAATGCGGTGGTGGGCAAGACCTTGATTCCCATTCAAGAAGAATTGAGTCTTTGTCAGGCGCACTTGAGGATTATGGAATTTCGTAAAAGTGCGGAATTCCGTTTCGAAGTGGAGGGAGTGAACGGAGATGAATGGGTGCCGCCAGCCATTTTTCATACGCTAATAGAAAACGGGATCACGCATGGTTACGGCAGCAAACGGAAGGGCTTCTTTCAGCTACAAAAAACGCAGCTGGCTAATGGCTGTTGTTACCGACTTTTTAATGATAGTGAGATGGTAGGTCCCGAGTTGGCAACGAACGGCAATGGTACAGGGTATAAGTACCTAGAAGCTCGCCTCCAGGAGAATTATGGCGACCACTGGCAAGTGCGTAAGGGGGCGGTAAAGGAAGGGTGGGAAGTCAGGATTTCCATATTTAATCAGAAACTATGAGGTTGTTAATAGTTGAAGATGAGGATCTAATTGCCCAGCGCCTAGAGCGCATGTCTCGTGAGATCATTGGGCACCGATTGCAGCATTTGGCAGTACTCCCTACCTTGGAGGCTGCTCAATTGCACCTCCAGGAGATGGCTGTAGACCTGATACTATTGGACCTGAATTTGAATGGCAAAAACGGTTTTCAATTGTTGCAGCAGTTTACGGCCCAATCCTTTCACACGATCATTGTTTCAGCATACACAGAGAAAGCCATTGAGGCCTATGAGTTTGGCGTTCTTGATTTTGTGCCAAAACCTTTTGACTTGGCCCGCCTCACCAAGGCGTATGATCGTTTTTTTGACGCGGATTACCGATCTTTATATCCAACCCGATACCTGGCTTGTAAATGTAGAGGTCGCCTAGATTTGATTCGCGTTTCAGAAATCTTGTATTGCCAGGGAGCAGACCACTATGCTCGACTTTTTTTGCGCAATGGAGAAGAAAAATTATACGATAAATCTCTCCAACAACTACTTCCATTACTCCCCGCTTCTTTTGTACGGGTGCACAAATCCTATATTGTTAACCTGGATGAGGCTAGTGCCCTACAAGTTAGGGGAGGGGGCAGATACTTCTTTGAAATGCCCAATGAGGAGGAAGTTCCGGTAAGCCGTTCGGGTTATAAGTTGCTTAAATCTCACCTTGCCAGGTAACTTTCTTACAATTTTTCGTCTCAAATACAAGCAATTCAACAGCTGTAGGCTTTCAGCTGTTTGTATTTTTGGTGAGAAGATGCAATTTTGCAGTAGCATCTATTAAGAATGCCTTATAACTGAATTAACTAGATCTTAAGGAATATTCAAATCCGGAATTCAGTTTAAGGATAGGTTTTATGGGTAGATCGCATCCGGCAAGCCGTTATTCTTACAATCCTAAGCTGGTGAAGTAGTGGCATTCATGGCTCAGGGTTAGCTGATCTCAGAATAATAAATAGAACACAATATGAAGTTACTAAATCCATTTTCCGTTGGTCGATATGCCCTCCTAGTCATGGGCTTCTTGATTGTTGGATCTTGCGCCGTTAACCCGGTGACGGGCAAACGCCAAGTTATGTTCATGTCAGAAAGCCAGGAGATTGCGTTAGGGGCACAATCTGACCCAGCAGTCGTAGCGCAATTTGGACTATACAAGGATGATGACCTACAAGCATTTATAAAAGAAAAAGGCCAGGAGATGGCCAGTATTTCGCATCGATCTCATCTGAAGTTTGACTTCAAGGTGGTTGACTCTCCAGTGCTTAATGCCTTTGCCTTGCCTGGAGGATATGTCTATTTTACCAGGGGAATTCTGGCTCACTTTAATAATGAAGCACAATTTGCAGGAGTACTAGGGCACGAAATTGGTCACGTAACAGCGCGCCATGGGGCGAGCCAACAGAGTAAGCAAATGTTGTATTCTGGGGGGTTGATCTTAGGAATGGTGCTGTCCCCTGAATTGGCTTCAATGGGCGAATTAGCTAGCCAGAGTTTAGGGCTATTATTCTTGAAATTTGGACGAGACGATGAGACGCAATCAGACCAGCTAGGCGTGGAGTATTCTACCAAAATTGGCTATGATGCCAAGGAGATGGCACGCTTTTTTGGTGTATTGGATAGAGTTTCAGGTGGACCAGAAGGTAGAGTGCCAACTTTTATGTCTACTCACCCTGACCCTGCCGACAGAAATGTGAAAGTAGAGCAATATGCTAAGGAATGGCAAGCGAAAACACCAGGCCAGGATTTTAAGGTAAATAGAGATGGGTATCTACGTTTGATTGACGGTATTGTTTATGGTGAAGATCCACGACAAGGGTTTGTAGAGAATAATAATTTCTACCACCCTGAATTGAAATTCCAATTCCCTACTCCTCAAGGATGGCAAGTGCAAAATTCGCCCCAACAAGTGGCGATGGCTCCAGAAGGGGGAAAGGCGATGATGATCATGAATCTGGCCCAAGGACAATCCTTGGAAGCAGCTGCCCAGGCAACGAATGAACAATACAAATTCAAGACCATCTCTTCTCGCAGTACGACTGTTAACGGTCTACAAGCGATCGAAATGGTGTCTGAAATGGTTCAAGAGCAGCAACAACAGCAGCAGCAGCAAGGTCAGCAACAGCCAAGCGTGCAGGCCCAAACTTACTTGATCCTCTACAATAACCTGATCTACCGCTTTATTGGTTTGTCCTATGCGCAGGATTTTGCGACCTATCAAAATTCTTTCCTAAATACGATGCGTAACTTTAGGACTTTGCATGATCCGAATAAGCTAAACCGCCAACCAGAGCGTATCGATGTGCAGCCCGTTAAAGTGGATAACAGTACTTTGGCAGAAGTCTTCCGATCTTATGGCGTGGATACTAAACGTCATGAAGAGTTTGCCGTACTTAATGATATGCAATTGACCGATCGTCTTCCTAGAGGAATGCTGATTAAAGTACTTGAGCGTTAAGGGTTAAAAAAACTAGTAATTCTCGTTTATAAAAAAGGCATGGCTCCTATATCTTAGCATAGGGGCCATGTCTTTTTTATTTTAGATGGCGCTATCTTCTTTGGCAGATCAGCTTAGCATTATTCCGCCTTTCTACACTTTATTGAGTAGGAGCAGACCCCAATTTTCCCAGTTAACATTAGCATTGGAAGGATATTCGTATTGCGTGATCAGAACAAAATACGGTGGAAGAGGAATCGTTGTGTACCAAATTATGAAAACATCAAGGTTAGCAGAATACTAGTTTTTTTTATATCTTGCTTATCCAAGCAGTTGCTGCTGGCAGCAAAATCAACCTCAAAATCCTAACGCTACCCTTCAGCTAGAGATACAGCTTAGAAATAGATTGAACATGGGTTTGCGTTAACATATTTGCCTTCATCTCTTTTTGTAACAGCGAATTACCACATCACAGCTTTGCTTTCTTTTGTTCCAGCATTTGGATCGAGTGAAGACTGTTCTTTCTTAGGTTTGACTCACAATCGTAAAATTATATGAAAAGGGTTTATCGAGAAATAACTCCTGTAACTAGCAAAGATGTCTTTCGGATTTTTCACTATCCGGAAGCTGAGTTTAGGTATCCGCTTCACCACCACCCGGAATATGAAATAAACTTGGTATTGGGAAGTAAGGGAACCCGAATTGTTGGTGATGCTGTAGAAACTTATGAGGAAGAAGAGTTAGTATTATTGGGACCATATATTCAACACTGTTGGGATGGAGCTGCCTATGTAGAGGAAACAGGGATTAGTCCCGAAGTCATTGTAGTACAATTTCACAAGGATCTATTTACGAGCCACTGGTTGATGAAGGATTCCTTTGTGCCGATTCGAATTTTGTTGAGTGATTCCTCTCGGGGGATTGAATTTTTTGGAGAGGCGAGGGAGAAAGGGATCAAGATGTTGAAGGAATTGAGGAATCTTACGGGCTTTCCTGCGACGCTAGCCTTCTTCGAATTTCTCTATGTACTAGCCACGTCTACAGAAAAACGCCAAGTAGCTAGTGCTGGCTATGTTGTACCTACGCCTTATTTCCGAAATAAGCGTATCGAAGACGTATACAATTATATCAATCAACACTTCAAGAAAGATCTACAATTGGCGGAGGTAGCTGCCGTAGCCAATATGAGTCCATCGGCCTTTAGTCACTACTTTAAAAAATGTTCTAACAAAAGTTTTATCCACTTTTTAGTAGAGAAGAGAGTCAGCTTTGCTTGCAAACTTTTGCTAGAAACAGAATGCACGGTTAGAGAGATCTGTTTTGAGTCTGGATTTAATAATCTCTCCAACTTTAATCGCCTATTCAAGAAATATAAAGGCGTGACTCCCAAAGCCTACCGCTTATCTTTGGAAAGAGACCTACTTCATATTAAGCATGAGGGGCGATTTTTCGCTGTTGAGGACAAAAATAGGAATTGATGCGTTTCTCAATACTTTGTAGCTAAAGACTGATACTTTTTTGAATGAAGTCTATTAAGTATTATACAATTTGGTTACTTTCGATTTCCAATTTTACTTCGGTTTATTAAAGAATAACCGATGATAATTACGGAAAAATAATTAAGAGAAGTCAAACTTTCGTGACAAATTGAACAACGCTCACGAATGTAGTATACTAAGAATAGTACTTTTTTGAATTCAATCTTGGCCACATTAACGTAAATAATACCATTTCACAAGGATTTTCAGACCGAAAATCCATCCCCTAAGCCAAAGCCCAAGATGTAGTAGGAAAAAACTCTTTTAGGAACTCTATAGTAATACATCTTTCCTTTGTTTTTCCTTACCACATCAACCTAAGTCCAGCTGTAAAACCAGACCAAGTATTACTGCCATTATATCATCATAACAGAATTGCCACAGCTACTAGGGCCAGCCTTGCGTATGCAAGTGCTGCCTAGATAGTATTGGGCAAAAACGAAAAATCAATATATGGCAATCATTTACTCTTGTAAACATAATTATCGGTTTATGAAACAAAAAACTTTGGGTATGAATCCGCTAGTATTGCGGATAAGCTTCCTTTCGTTGTTTCTTGCCTTGGGGACTTTCCTCTCGGCACAGATCCAAGGAAAGGTAACAGATGCCGAAACGGGTGAGCCTCTAATTGGAGCCTCCGTATTGGTGCAAGGAACCTCTTCCGGTACAGTTACTGATCTTGATGGTAACTTCTCAGTGGCGGCCAAGCCAGGAGATCTTTTGGAGGTTTCTTACACGGGGTATTCCACTCAAGAACTTGAAGTAGGATCACAAAGTGTGATCGACATTCAATTGTCTGTGGGTGTGGCCCTTGGAGAAGTGATAGTGACAGGATACTCTGTAGAGTCAAAAAGACAAACTACAGGGGCTGTCTCCATTGTTAAATCAGCTGACCTTAAAGCTATTCCTTCTGGTAACGTAGAGCAGCAATTGCAAGGGCGTGTAGCCGGGGTGACGGTAGTTACGAACGGACAGCCTGGTACGACCAGTCAGATC
>JAHQWA010000462.1 GCA_019634045.1 Saprospiraceae bacterium | reverse complement strand
TAACAAGAAGGAAAGAGAAAGGAAAAGGAGGTGAGGCTAGATAAGAGCTGGGTCAATCTACAGGTTTAAGGGTGTAAACAGTAAATAAAGGTAAAAGGAGGCAGATTGACCCAGTTTAGCACTTGTTAAAGAAGTTGGCTTCCGTAGGAAGACGACAATGATTTATTGGGGAGGGATTGAAGCAACACCATTTTGGATCAGTGAGTATGCAATCCCAATATTCTATATTTTCCAGCTATACAACTTCGAGATAGCTTTCTTTCTTCAGCGTACGAATATTATTGATGACTTCCGGCTTGATATGTGGCGTGAAAAGTGAAGCGGATTGGCGGTCATCGTGGATCTCCATCTGCATCTCTTTGGCTAAGGCCTTTGCCAAATCTCCTATTCTTCTAGCGTAGGCTTCAGACTTTCCTTTGGCAATGAAGTGATCTACCACGCCCGTACGGATCGTTTCGTACTTATCAATCAATAGCAACATTTGCTTCTGGGATTTACCGCTTACACTTTTCCCCATCATCTTCATTCTTTCGCGCAGTTTACTAGCAGAATATCCCAATAGTTCTGACCGATGCTTCCACCAATTAGCAGCATTCCCGCCGTTGCGTTTCTCATACAATTTCAAGTGCTCCTTCTCCGAAGCTTCTTGGCAAGACATTAGGCTCATGGCCTTGGCCAGTTCTAAAGCGGTTAGAATTTGATCTTGGTTTAGCAAAACCGAAGTCTCCTCCTCATCCTCCAGAGAGAAAAGCCATTTGGCATACTTCCGCTTGACCTTACTTTTCGAGTTTAAAGCAATCAGTTTTGCCAACTCGATAGAGATATAAAAATCAGATAGTATCGGATTATTTTGGAGCTTTCTCGGAGCAAAATCTGTCATGCGAACCGGCTTACGAATTCCATCTCTGAATTCGTAGATTTCATTCAGCCATCGTCTGACATTCGTGGAATAGTGATGATCTTGTAGTTGCAAGGCCTTATGTAAGTTAGTTGCAGTAACTACTTTTGTTCCTTTTTTGCTAACTAAGATTTGTAGTTCCATCTTTATGATTATATGGTTACACTACAAAAATACATTTTTTGTTTTAAAAAACAAATTATTGAAACAAAAAGTAATAAATACTTAACAAATGCCCCATTCTTTACAAACCCCTATTTAACTGCACTTTACACACCAAAACTACCGTACATATCGCTTCACAGGCTACTAAAGGAGGAGATTCAAGATAAATTTGAGCCTATAAAACGGTAATAATTTAGCGTTTTTTGTTTAAAAATGCAACAAGTAAAACAGATTTGTTTTACACGAAAAAGATACATTCTTTAACCTTAATAGTTACAGTTTATAAATAATGCTAGGAATTGGGAACGTAAAAGGTTAGTAGCTTTACTAGTATAGCTGGATCCAATAGCTTGGATTCACTAAAGATGATCTGGCCAATGAGATCCATTGAAGGTCCTACGTTGTCTTTTAGGTATTGTTGGCAAAGCTGCGTCAATTAGCCTGCAATCGGCTGGCCTCTTGCAAGACTCGGTTAAAGCTTGCGTTCCCAGCTTGCAGCTGCAAACCTCTTTGGCTGATTTGTATGGCATTATTGTATTGCCCCATGGCTAGATAAACCGATGCTAGATCCTGCAAGAGTTGAATATTATTAGGGGCAATTTGAATCCCGTAATTTAGGTATTGTACCGCCAAGGGGTAATTCTGTTGTTCTTCCGCTAGCAATTGGAAGCCTGCTCTATGGTAGAATTGAGTTAGTTTAGTTCGATCTTCCCGTCCGTTTAGATAGGCCATGTATTGATCCAGAAACCCCACATGTCTAGCCATAAGTAAAGAATAGAACTCAGCTAGTAGTCGATCCAGATCACCATCCATCTGGTACAGTCCTGCCACAAGTCCCCCCTTACAGGTCACTGCATCGCTATACGTTGGATAGATTTCTAAAGCACGATTGACGTATGGTAACGCTTCCTCATACAATTGCTTCCTTTGAACTTGATCATTGGTTTGTAGGCCGGCCTGATATAAGGAATAAGCCATATAACTATTAGCCCTGGCGCTATTGGTCGACACTTTAATGGCAGCCCTATTCAAACTCATCTCATCTTTCCAGGCTGGAATTCTTGACCACGATTTTATACTAAAGCCTGCCACAAAAAGCAACAATAAACCCCAGCTGAGTTGTTGCCCCCACTTGCGCGTTGTAGGTAGGTTTGGCAGCACGTCTAAAATCAGGTAAGCCAACAAGACCGTGGCGCCTATAGATGGCATGAATAAAAAGCGCTCATTCATAGGCGCACCTACTGGAAATACAATATTGGAAACAATAGAAAGGGTCATGATGTAATAGGCAATTGACCAAGAGACAATAGGTCGTTTCTTCCATTGGCGGATCATCAGCCACGCAAGTCCTAAGTAGAGGGCTAAAGAAACCAATGCTCTAGCATCCAACCAATTGATGATCGGTACCTGATAGGGATAATAATCATGCGTCAAGGGATGAGGGAAAAATAACAACTTCAGGTATTGCCCTAAAGTATACATAATGGTAGCATACTTTTCACCGAATGTAGTACCATAAAAAGGGTTATTCATAATACCGGTCACCTCCTGTCCATTCCCTAATAGATAGCCAATTACACTCACACGAACCCCCAGATACAATACGAAGGTCAGCAATAAAGGCCCTGTGACTAAACCAAGTTGTTTGACGGATGCGCTTTTAAACAAATACAGTGTCAATGGAATGACGGCAAGAAAAGTCAAGGCATTCTCCTTCGCCATGAGGGCCACAAAGAAGCTTAGCGCAGCCATTACTAAAGAAAAGACTTTTTTGTAGTCTATGTATCTAATGGAATAGTAAAGCGTAGCCAAGGAGAAAAGTAAAGCCAGAATCTCATCTCGCCCTTTGATATTGGCTACTACCTCGGTGTGTATCGGATGCAGCAAGAACAATAAGGTGGCCCAAAACGGGATGCCTTGCCACCATTTTTTTCCTGTCACAGAAAGAAATTGAGTCAACACTCGAAAAAGCAATAAACCGCTTAGGGCATAGAAAAGCATATTGAAGAAATGGCTCCACCTAGGTGATGCGCCCCAAATTCCATATTCTATAGCAAATGTCGCCAGGGAAAGCGGCCGATACCGAGCCCCCACGATCAGATCCTTCTGCTCACCTAGAAAACCGACCATACTTTCTTTCCCAAAGATATCTGCTAAGCCTTCCCATCCTTGCTGTACAAATTTATTTTCCGAAAGAACAATCTTATCATCCAGTACATAGCCAAAAGATAGCGTAACGCTATATAGGGCTAAAGGAATCACAAATAGGATCAAAGCGGGCTGCCAGTAGGTAAGCCAAAACGCTTTTACCTGTTTCTTAGCCGGTTTTCTTACTGCGGACCTTTTACTAGCCGATTTTTTAGACCTAGATTTAGCCGGCTTCTTTTTCATGTTTATTTGTATTTGAATGGGAATTTACTACTTTCTTTTCACCCCTCTTAGTAACTTAACTGCATTCCGCTCTCTCAAAGTCAGCCCGCGCCTCCAACCATAAAGCTAGGCTTATGAAGTACAGATCCTTCAACATCTACTATTTGCTCACTTTTATACTACTGGGTTTAATCCCTGTTTTAGCCATGGTATTCAACGATGGAAGTATGGATTTTGATGCAATCGCAGCCCGCGCCTCAAAAGCAACTGGATTAGCATGGACCTCCAACTTGCTTGTCGTACTACGTTTGATCGCATACGAACCCCTCTTGCTTTTATTGCTTCTTGGATCCCTGGTTCCAGCTTTAGCAGCTATTTTGACGCTTGCGTTTTCAAATAGGGAAAGAAAATGGTCCAATTTTTTTGGTCGCCTTCATCCAGCAAAAGGTGTGAATTGGCGCCAATCATTAGGCGTTTATACAGAGATCTTTCTCTTACTACTGTTTGGGCTATTGGTCACTTTCGGATTTAGAAAGTTGACCGGAGGGCATTATGAGTGGAGTGAAAACCTTTTCGGTTGGCACCTAATCCCATCTATTTTGATCATTGCATTCCTTGATCAAGGCGCTATCTTAGAAGAACTAGGCTGGCGGGGATATGCTACTCCGGAACTTCAGGATCAAGGCATGAATCCGCTGAAAGTAGCTTTAGCCATTGGGGTTTGTTGGGGGCTATGGCATGTTCCTAGAGATGTTACGACCGGCGTAATTGAAAGACTGGGCTGGCTTCCGTACCTTCTTTTGTATCTACCTTCATTTTTACTGGGTACGATTACTGTTTCGATCATAGCAAGTTTTTATATGAATAAACTTGGAGGTTCTGTAATCCCAGCTATCGTAGTACATGGTATCACTAATGATGCTATCGGTTTGTCTGGGGCAGCTTCTATTGTGGAGGCACTCACTCCGTATCATCAAATTACGCGGGCTATTCCCTTTGCTATCATGGCAGGTATTCTCCTAGTGCGTTCTGGGAGTCAATTGTGTTATCAAAAGGTATAAATACAGTATTTTGGAAACCAGAGAAGTTTAGCTGCCTATGCTAACTAGAAAATCTTAATTTCCGTGAATTTCTGATATGTCTTGCTCCTTTACACTACCGATACTACGAATAAGAAGCATCCTAGCAGGGAGGACAAGATTACAACACCACCCCATCTCCCATCTCAATAATCCGATCAGTCTTTTTAGCGAAGTCGATATCGTGGGTGACCACTAGTAAGGACATATCTTGCTCATGACTCAATCGCCTGAGTATATGGAAGACATTGTTCGAATTCTTACTATCCAAATTGCCCGTCGGCTCATCTCCCATGATGATCTTAGGCTCATTTATCAGGGCACGAGCAATCGAAACTCTCTGTTTTTGCCCGCCTGAAATCTGAGAAGCCTTTTTATGGGCCTGTTCTACCACTCCTAACATGTCCAGCTTTTCTAAGGCCTTCGTTTTGATCATATTTTCACTTTCTTTTCCGAGCTTCAAGGCGGGGAGCATCACATTTTTGAGGACGGTAAATTCTGGTAATAAATAGTGGAACTGAAACACAAAACCAATCTTCTCATTGCGGATACGCGCAAGATCCATCCTACTCAATTGAGACATTTTTGCTCCATCTATATACAATTCTCCCTCATAGTCGGTGTCCATGGTAGAGAGGATGTATAAGAGGGTCGATTTCCCACAGCCGGATTTACCCATAATGGATACGAATTCTCCATGCTGCAATTGAATGGAGATATCCTTCAGCACATGGAACTTGACCGGATCTAAAAAGTATTTGTTGATCTGCCTGGTTTCTAAAATAGATTGCATACGCTTTACTATTGTCCTCTAATGATCTCTACCGGATCTATTCGTTGCGCTTTTCTCGCCGGCAGATAGCCTGCCAAAAAAGTAGCCACTAGCGCAAAGAGAATTCCGGTAATATAATACAGTGGATCGTAGTTGATTGGATAAGTTTTAATGGTTGGAAGCGCCTCTGTGACAAAGGGAATATTGTCGATTAGAACTGCCCCTCCATAACCAATAGCTAGGCCTAATACCCCTCCCACTAAGCCTATGATCAAGGCCTGTACGATGAAAATATACATCACATCTCTCCCCGTGAAACCCGTGGCTTTCAGAATGGCTATATCATTCATTTTTTCATAAATGAACATGTTCAAAATGTTATAAATGCCAAATCCAGCCACAATCAAAAGGGTGATCGATACTGCGTAAGAAATTAAGGTTCGGATATCTGAGCCCGTATCGAATTGGGCATTAGCAGTCTTGATGTCCAAAGCTCTAATGGGATAGATTTTTTCAATGGTTTCAGACATGGAAGCTGCCTCCTTCATATCGTGGAGTTTGACATGAATGCGCGTAATGTAATTGCTCCCCATCCCCAGTATTTGTTGCGCCATCTTTACACTTACGTAACTCTGCACATCATCCACTTCGGCCAAGCCGCTTTGGAAGATCCCTCCTATCAACAAAGAATAGGTAGCCCCATTGGTACTCATCACCTGTACTCTATCCCCAACCGTCAGGCTAAGTTTTTTGGCTACTCCTGCTCCTAAGAGAACGGTATTCTTGTTTCTAAGTAAACTATTGACATCTCCCTCCACAATGTAGTCGGTGAAGTTAAAGAGTCGAACCTCTTCCCCCACCTCGATACCATTCAATACTCCATTCAGGTTGTTAGAGCCCGCTCGATAGAAAACTTTACAGGTGGTCTGTGGCGTAGCCCCTTCTACTCTATCATTATTTCGCAGCTCCGCTAGAATCGGAAGGGCATTATGAATGCGTTCCAGCTGGGCTTTGGGCTTAATAGAATAGATAAAATGTTTTTTGTCCTGTCTAGTCCGATACCTGGCAATTGGCTGTAGAGTCGTAGGTTCAGATTTATTGAACAATTGAATATGAGGCGTTCGGTTTAATACCAAACCATCAAGCAACTGGTTAAGCCCCGTCATAAACCCCATCATAATAATGAAGGTCCCGATCCCAAAGGTAACGCCTAGGGCTGCTACCATGGTTTGCTTGAACTTCGATAGCAGGTGCGTTCTGGCTATGTCCAGTACTAGTCGAAAACCATTCATCGCTGATCCGGTTTTAGGATAACAGTGGAAGAATCAATACCAGCAAGAATCTCCACGAATTCCATATTTTTCACCCCGACTTTTACCTCCTTTTCTCCATCGGCAGTCAATACCCGATTACCACTTACCAAATAGTCAGCGGGAATGAGCAGAGCCGACTTCCTTTGGTCCGCAATGATGCTGGCTTCGCCAGAAAGTCCATAGTATAGCTTTTCAGGAGAATCGATAAACTGGCATTCGACCCGAAAAGTTTGTGTAAGTTGATCTTTCATGGGGGAGATCTGATTAATCTGAGCGGTGAACACTTCATTCGGATAGGCCTCCAGGGCGACCACTACCGTATCTCCAAGTGCGATTCTGGTAATATCTACCTCATCGATATCCATTTCGATCAGAAAATCATCAGCACTGCCGATCTCTGCAAATTGCTCCTGCGGGCTGATCAGTTCCCCAATCTCTTTATGGATTCGATAGACTCTGCCATCCATCTTTGCTGATACCGTGAAGTCCGAGATTTGTTCCTGTTCAGCAGCTACTAGGCTTGCCGCTTTTCTGTAGTTGCTCTCTAGGCTAGTCAGAGATTGTGAATAGCTATACTCTAGTACTCTGAGCTGACTCATGGTAGCTTGATAGGCGCGACTTGCCCGATCAAGATCAATTTTTTTCCCAATGTTTTGTGCCCAAAGTCGTTGCTGCCTGGCTAGGTTGGTGGAGTCCAATGCCAATTGTTGCTGGACCGACTCCAATTCCGTCTCTATATTCCTTAGCAGGTTGTTTTTTCCTAAAAAATTTGCTTTGGCCTCGCCTAGATTCAATTTAGCATTCGTTAAGCGGTTTCCAACATCCGCAGAAATAGACAATTGAAATAGTATATCCCCCTTCTTCACCAGCTCACCTTCTTTAATCAAAATCTTTTCTATGATACCAGTACGGGAAGTTTGTGGATGGTAGGTAGTTGTAGGCCGGATCGTTACTGAGGCATACACAGCTTCCGTTATATCGCTGATCCGCCCCTTAGTACTGTCCTGATTCGCTCGATATGTACAACCGGCGAGTACCATGATCAACAGTAAAATCGTAATTCTCATGAACGTTCATTTTGGCAGTAATAGATAGGCTAAAAGCCTGCCCCCTAGTTAATAGGTTTAACGGAAGAAGATGGTGATTTTTATCACTGAAAGATTTCGCATCTGGTAGAATCAAGCTGATTTTTGAAGGACAACTAGACTTTGAGTGTAGGTCTGGACATATCATCTTGTTGCACGACCGCCTTGCCCTACAAAAAAAGTGCGCCCATTTTCATGGACGCACTCTGTAAAATCAAAAAAAATATCGTAAGGTCTATTGCTATGGATTGGCCTTGATGAATCGGCCAATAAAAGTTCGTTTACCGTTGTGCGTTGTATACAGCATGTAAATGCCAGGGGCTAGTTCCGTAACGTCTACTTGCACACGTTCCGGTGCTTCCTCCACTTGGTTTTGGATGATAGGTCGGCTGTCCAATCCTAATACATCCAGTTGAATGGATTTACCCCAGAAGCGTTCCTCCAAATTCACTTCGATAGCAGATGAACTTGGGTTCGGGAAGATTGTGGATACTCTTGGACTGTGGCAAGCAGCAATGTGGAATTGGGCGCCGGCAACATCCAAAGCCGCGCAGATCGCTCCGCCACCTTGTTGCAACAGTCCATTCACATCAAAGCCCGTCGTCTGTCCTGGAACTACGATGCTTAGATCTAGCGTACTAGGATCGTATACTAAAGTGTGAATTGTGAATCTACCGGTATGATCTACGGTAAATTCAGGCTCACTATTTACCCCCTCAATCACTAGTCCTTCGCCTGAAGTCAGTACATACAGAAGCTCGTATCCAGCTGGTACATGAGGAGTCTCATTTTCACCAGCTTTTAATACGGCCTTACCACTCAGTAGACATGGATCATTGCTAGGGTGCAAAGTTCCAGCAGAGGCATCACAAACACAGCTTTCAATGTCGAAAGGAGCGCCAGCCACATCCAGGGCACCGCAAATAGCTCCACCGCCTTGCTCTAGCAATCCATTTACATCAAAACCAGTCGTCACGCCTGGCACGACGATACTTAGATCCAAAGTTGTTGGGTCATACACCAAGGTGTGGATCGTGAAGCGCCCTTCCGTATCTACTGTAAATTCAGGATCTGTATTTACCGCCTCTATCACCAAGCCTTCACCAGACGTAAGTACATAAAGGACTTCTGAACCGACAGGCACATTGGGATGATGGCCAATTTCAGCCTCCAAGGTAGCGCTACCGCCGTCCAGACATGGATCACCTATAGCCTCTAGCGTACCTGCTTTGGCCTGGCAGCCACAGTCTTCAATATCAAACGGAGCACCAGCTACATCCAAGGATGCACAGATGGCTCCACCACCTTGCTCCAATAAACCATTGACATCAAAACCAGTCGTTACGCCTGGCACGACGATGCCGAGATCTAATGTGTTGGGGTTGTACACTAAACTATGAATCGTATACCGTCCAGCTTCCTCTACCTTGAATTCCGGCGTAGCAGCAACACCTTGAATAACCAAGCCTTCGCCTGAAGTCAGTACATATAGTTGCTCATAACCTGCGGGAATCGTAGGTGCATCGCCAATATCCGCTTTCAAGATTACTCCAAGTGTTTGGATGCAAGAGGCGAATTTTGGTGTTAGTGTTCCCGCCTCCGCTTCGCACACACAGGCGCGAATATCGAAAGCAGCGCCCGCTACATCTAAGGCTCCACAAATGTCCCCGCCACCTTGCTGGAGTAAGCCATTGACATCAAAACCAGTAGTCACACCAGGTACGACTATACCTAAATCTAAAGTAGTTGGATCGTAAACCAAACTATGGATCGTAAAACGGCCTTCGCTGGTCACATCGAATTCAGGATGAGTGCTTACCGCTTCGATCACTAAGCCATCACCAGAAGTAAGTACATAAAGTAGAGAGAATCCATCTGGCACTACTGGATGATCGCCAATAGCAGCTTCTAAAGTCGTATGTCCATCCTCAAGACACGGATCACCAATAGTATGCAATGTACCCGCTTCCGCATCACATACACACTCACTGATATGGAATGGCGCGCCGGCTACGTCAAGTACGGCACAGATATCGCCACCACCCTGTTCTAGCAAGCCATTGACATCAAAACCAGTTGTTACACCGGGTACGACGATGCCAAGATCTAAGGTAGATGGATCGTATACTAAGGTATGAATCGTATAGCGACCTTCGGCATCCACCATAAACTCGGGTTCGGCACTTACTCCTTCTATCACTAAGCCTTCGCCAGAAGTCAGTACATAAATAATTTCAAAACCATTGGGTACATTTGGATGGCGATCCTGTTCTGCTCTTAGTCTAGCACTTCCTCCATTCAAGCAGGGGTCACCAATCGCTTCCAGCGTACCCGCTTTGGCCAAACAGCCACAATCGTCTACCATAAATACGGCGCCCGCTACATCAAGGGATGCGCAAATATCGCCACCACCTTGTTCCAATAGGCCATTCACGTCAAAACCAGTTGTTACACCTGGCTCCACGATGCTTAAATCTAAGGTTGCAGGATTATAGACTAAAGAGTGGATGGTATAACGTCCTTCGGCATCTACACGGAATTCAGGTTCTTCGGAAACACCTTGAATCACTAGTCCCTCGCCAGAGGTCAGTACATACAATTGAGTAAATCCTTCGGGAATGACCGGCTGATCATCGGTAGCTGCCTTAATACTTACACCTAGGTTCTGGATACAAGGATCATTGATTGGAGTAAGTGTACCTGCGTCCGCTTCACAATCACAGTCGCTGACATGGAACGGCGCTCCAGCTACATCCAAAGCAGCACAAATATCGCCGCCGCCTTGCTTCAAGAGACCGTTCACATCAAAGCCAGTAGTTACGCCCGGTACCACAATACTCAAGTCCAAAGTAGTAGGATCATACACCAAGGTATGAATCGTGTAAGTCCCCTCAGTTGTTACCGTAAATTCAGGCGTTGCATTCACGCCCTGGATCACCAAACCATCACCAGAAGTCAACACATACAAGACTTCAAATCCAGCGGGTACGCTTGGATGGCTTGCTGGATTGGCTACCAAGGTAGCTTCTCCCATGTCTAGACAGGCTCCGTCTTCAGCTTCTAAACGGCCTGCATGGGCATCGCAGGGGCAGTTACCAGCAAAGAATACTGCGCCAGCTACGTCCAAAGAAGCACAGATCGGCCCTCCTCCCTGTTGTAGTAGTCGGTTTAATAGGATGGCACTGGTTCTTCCGAGTTGGACAATACCTAAACTCAAAGTTTGTGGGTTATAAACCAGCGTATGGATCGTAAAACGGCCACTGCCATCAATATCGAAGCTTGGCGTAGAACTCACTGCTTCAATGATGAGATTATCACCTGATGTTAATACATAAACGCGGCGATAACCCTCTGGAATAAAGGCTTCGTCTACCACATCCGCAGTGATCGTATTCTCGCCTGAAGGTAAGCAGGTATCCCCGGTAGGCGCCAGTGTACCAGCATTAGCTGTGCAACCGCAGTCTGTGACATCAAAAGCAGCACCAGCCACATCTAAGGCCGCACAAATATCACCGCCCCCTTGCTGCAATAAACCATTCACATCAAAACCGGTAGTCTCGCCAGGTACGACAATCCCAAGATCCAAAGTAGCTGGATTATACACCAAAGTATGGATGGTATATCTACCCGTATCTCTAACATTAAAGATAGGCTGCAGGCTCACCCCTTGAATCACCAAACCTTCTCCAGCAGTCAAGACATAAATGACTTGGTAGCCAGCTGGCACATTCGGTCGATCAATGTCTACCGCACGAAGGCTAGCCCTTCCTGAATCAAGACACGGATCACCAATTGGCGTCAAGGCTCCAGCAGTAGCTTCACAAGAACAAGTCTCCACTGTGAAGGCAGCACCAGCCACATCAAGGGCCGCACAGATATCACCCCCACCTTGCTCAAGTAAGCCATTAACATCAAAGCCGGTAGTCTGACCTGGTACGACAATGCCAAGGTCTAAGGTAGTCGAATCATACACCAAGGTATGGATGGTATACACACCCTGCGTATCTACAGAGAACGTTGGGTTACTATTTACATCCTGAATCACTAGGCCATCACCTGCTGTCAGTACATAGATCAAACTGAACCCTTCTGGCATCATTGGGTTTTCGTCTACTACAGCTTTTAAGGTAGTACTACCTCCATCTATACAAGCTTCGCCACTTGGCACTAGCGTTCCGGCAGTAAGCTCACAAGGGCAATCAGCTACTTCAAAGGTTGCCCCGGCAACGTCTAAGGAACCGCAGATGTCGCCACCGCCTTGTTTCAATAAACCATTGACATCAAAGCCGGTTGTTTCGCCTGGAACAACAATGCTCAAATCCAAGGTATTAGGATCGTATACCAAGGTATGAATGGTGTACAAACCTGTTTGCTCTACAATAAAACTAGGGATATCGCTCACGTTCTGAATGACCAGACCATCACCACTTGTCAAGACATAGAGCGTCTCAAAGCCATCGGGGACAGTCGGGCGCAGTTCTGGGAAGGCTCTGATCTTTGCTCCATCTGTATCTAAGCATTCCTGTACAAAGTTGCGAAGTGATCCAGCATCAGCTTCACAAGGACATTCTGCCACCTCAAAACTTGCTCCGGCCACGTCCAAGGCGGCACAAATATCGCCGCCACCCTGCACTAGCAAACCGTTAACATCAAAGCCAGTAGTCTGACCTGGCACTACGATACCGAGATCCAGGGTGTTCGGATCATATACCAAGGTATGAATGGTAAATTTACCCTCTACATCCACGTCAAATTCAGGGGTGGCATTTACGCCCTGAATCACTAGTTCATCACCACTGGTTAGTACGTAGATTAATTCGTATCCTGCAGGGATGACAGGATCTTCGGTGATACTAGCCGTCAGGCTTGCATTGCCTCCTTCCAGGCAAGTTTCATTGGCAGCCAAGGCGCCACTTCGTGCTTCGCATAGTAATTCATTGCAGTTGGTAAACTCAAAACGAGCACCAGCCACATCAAGAGAAGCGCAGATGTCTCCTCCTCCTTGTTCTAGTAGTCCATTTACATCAAATCCGGTTGTTTCGCCTGGAACGACAATGCCCAGGTCTAGAGTGTTGGGGTCATACACTAAAGTATGGATCGTAAAAATACCTTCCACTGGTACAGTAAAGGTAGGGGTGGCATTTACGCCTTCAATGACTAGGCCATCGCCAGTAGTCAATACGTAGATTGTTTCAAAGCCATCAGGGATGACAGCATCTTCTTGTGGAGTGGCATTAATTACCACTTCATCGTCTCCAAAACATAGTTTGGGACTTGAGAGCGTGCCCGCTTGCGCATCACAAGCTAGCTGCTCACTTGCCAGGGCTTGTCCTGGAAGCAGCCCGAGAAACAGGGCTAAAAGGACAAGCAACGTACTTCCAATTTTGGGTAAAGGAAAGTGTGAAATCGTTTTGTTCATATGCTAACAATTTAGTGACCAATAAGGCGATAACCGCAAATCGTTAGTATTTGATCTGATTTCACATTGGAATTAGAGCTTTTGTTAATGGATTGTCAAAAGGTAAATTTTGACCCAAAAGAATGGCTTTCTGACAACTGATTGTCAAACATTTAAAAAGGCGGAGGAGAAATGCAAAACACTTTACAAAACTTAATATCACACTTCGCCTTCTATAGAAAACCCTGCACATTTATAAGATGATCTCATAAAAAAGCCCGAAGCTATCTGCTGATAACTCCGGGTAATAATTTTGATGTCCTTATAACAAAGTTTAATAATTTAATCTGTAGGCTGCAACAGGGCAGCTTTCACCCAACCTGTACGATCGCCTAATTTAACTTTCCACCAGTACTTACTCGTTTCTTCTAGCACCAATACTTGATCTCCTACGTCTAGCCGCTTGATCACATCGGATTTAGAAGTTGCTTCTTCTCTTAGGCTCGTCTTCTGCGTTAGAGAGAAAAGACCTCTAGCTAACTCCTCTACTTCCTCCATTCCATCTTCAAAACCTTCTTCCGCACTTGCTACATCATTGTCTCCCTCATAAGGTTGTTCCTCAAAAGTCGGGGAAGTATTGACGGCCACCGGACGCGCTGGACTATCCATCACTGGTTTTGGAATCATCATAAATTCTTTATTCAGCGTTGTTTCGGTAGCACGGAACTGGTAGATTTCTTTCTGATATCCAAAATTTTCTACATGCATTTCATGGGTTCCGGGCTGTGCAAACAACACAATATCGAATGATCCCTCGGGATAGCGACTGGTGTGAATCAGTTCACGGAAGCCATCTCCATTAATCTTATAAATGTCGACATAGGCAGCATTCAAGGAACGTCCATCCGAAGCATTCCTCGTTGTCCCTCTAAACACAAAATAACCTTCAAAGTTTGCCGGACGACCATCCTGGATGGTATCTGCATCTATCAAATTGTTGATTTCAGCTATTCTTTCTTCTTCTTCTTTGCGCTTAGCCTCTTCCAGTTCTTCCGCTATTCTTTCTTCTTCTCGTTTCTCCTCATACCCTCTCCCAAACATAATGTTAAGTCCCATTCGAGTATTTGTAGCTTGAGTTGTACCCGGACTAACAAGGCCAAAGACATTATCTGTGGAGAAATACCCCTGCATAGGGCCCAAATCGATCGTTAGACCAAGTCCTAAGTTAATAAAGGAGTTATTGAAGACGGTATAAGCTGCACCAGCGTTCAACCACTTGAGTACCCGCATCTGATAAGAGAAGGCAGCTCCAATATCCACTCTATTGGGATAAATTCGGGTATTGGCCACCACTCCAAAATACTGTTCCGGCATCACCTGGTACTTGAGTCCCGCATAAATATCTCCGGTTAAGCGAGTGGTGTAAGAAGGTAGGCGACTTTCTGCCATTGTAGCTAGGTCATCTCCTACCGTTTCGATATAATCCATTAAGAAGGTATCCAATTGCGTAGGTAAGATCATCGGATCTTCAATCGTGGCTGAAGTCAATTCACTATTCCACTTCAGCAAGCCAAAATTAGAAGCTGAAGCTGAAAGCTCTAGGTTTTCGTTCACTTTATACTGCAATCCTAAATCGACGCTGGCGCCATAGTTACCCGCTACATATAAGGGGAATCTTCTTTCGTTCTGAAAGCGATAGATGCCCGCTCCCATGACATAGATGTTTCCCTCTACATTGTAACCTGGTTCGCCCGTACTACCACTTCCTTCAAAGGACGAAAATATTAGGCCATTGTTGGTAGAGTAGACATTTTCCAAGCCAGCTAGCAGTCGTACGCGTACTCCGAGATTCCACTTTTCATTGAATTCTCTGGCATACCCTAAGGCTAGGGATCGGTAGTGAGAGCCCTGAAACATCAGTTCTCGGAGATCATATAATCCGCCTTCTGAAATCACCATATCTTGATCATCAGCCAAAAGGCCAATGGTGCCGAAAGGGTAAACAATACTCGATTCGACGTGATCAGAAAGGCTACCATAAAAGAAGTGATTGCCTAAGCGAAGGCCAGCAGACAAGATTTCAATTTCCCCACCGCCTCCGATGAAGTTATTGTCATTTACTTCCATTAGCGCCATTCGATAATCTAATCGACGGCTTCCAGTGATGGCATTCTGCACCCCCGCCTGGCGGTAAGAAAAGCCATTATTGCTAGCTCCAAAACCAATGGAAGAAAGAAATGGAGTACCAATGATAAATTTTGCATTCGGGATGAAGGCGGGATTCATTTGACTTCGCTGCATGACATTTGCGAAGTGGTAGAAGTTAAGGTCTCTTTGTGCGTCAAGTGTTGTTGTCCCAACTAGAGAACACAAAAGTGCTCCCAAAACAGCAAGTCTCATCTTATTTAATGACGAAATGAGCCCAGTGTTTCCCCTTTTGAAAGTTGGATTGTTGTTCATGAGAAATCGGCTTTAAAGATGAATAAATACGTGCTTAGTGTGTGTGCTCGCATAAGAACACAGTGTTTATGATGAATAAAGTAAAATGCCGTCTGTACTTTGGTGTAGGTATGTAATATTAAGCCGAGGAATTAGTTGACCAATAGATCAACTATACCAAATGTCTGTTTTGGACAAACAGTGAACTGGGATAAGGGGGGATGGAGTTTAATAATTTGTTGAACTTGTCAAAAGAAAAACTCGTGTAGTCTTGAAAGTAGATTTGCTATAACAGGACCCGCAACAGAAAGGAATTAACGAAATATGAAGTAATTTTCTGCCGGAGGACACTTGCGCAGTATATACGCAGCAAATATTAAAAGGATGCAATATTCAAAAAATAATTATTTGATGAACATCCTGGGCTTAGGGGGGGAGAAAACAATTTTCTAAAGAAAACGGTAGGTATACATTAGGAGGGAATAAACATGTACCTGATATATACCTACAAACGCCTTCCTTATATAAATAATTGTTTCATATCTACTTTTTCTCGCACGATGCTCTCTACTTTCTCAATCGGAACCCTTTCCTGCTTTAAGCTATCACGCTCACGTATTGTCACAGTGTTGTCTTCCAATGACTCAAAATCAACGGTTACACAATAAGGTGTACCAATAGCATCTTGTCTACGGTACAGCTTACCTATGCTACCTGTGTCGTCATATTGGCAATTGAAAGAGAACCTCAATTGATTAAAGATCTCTTTTGCCTTAGATACTAGTCCTTCTTCGTTTCGTTTCAAGGGGAGTACGGCCACCTTCACTGGCGCAATGGCAGGGTGAAGTTTAAGTACATCCCGTGTACTGGTTTTTCCACCTGCACCGGTTACCTCTTCTTCAACCAGTGCATGACTCATTGTAGCTAAAAACATACGATCACAACCGATCGAAGTTTCCAATACATAAGGTACGTAACTTTCATTAGTTTGTGGATCAAAGTATTGCAATTTCTTTCCGGACAATTCCTGATGACTGTTTAAGTCAAAGTCCGTGCGAGAGTGAATACCTTCTAGTTCCTTAAACCCAAATGGAAAGTTGAACTGAATATCTACCGCTGCGTTGGCGTAGTGTGCTAAGTTGTCGTGGTCGTGGAAACGAAGTTTCTCTCCTGGATGCCCTAGGGCTTTGTGCCACTTTAGGCGGGTCTCCTTCCAGTAATTGTACCACTCCATTTCTGTGCCAGGTTGGATAAAAAACTGCATTTCCATCTGCTCGAACTCCCGCATGCGGAAAATGAACTGTCTGGCCACGATCTCATTTCTGAAAGCTTTACCAATCTGCGCAATACCGAATGGCAACTTCTGGCGAGTCGTTTTTTGTACATTTAAGAAGTTGACAAAAATACCCTGTGCCGTTTCCGGTCGCAAATAGAGCTTACCTTCCTCGCCAGCGATATTACCCAATTGCGTAGAGAACATCAAATTGAACTGACGAACATCAGTCCAATTTCTGGAACCACTTTCTGGACAAGCAATTTCCAATTCTACAATCAAATTCTTCAAACCTTCCATATCCTCCTCACTCATCGCCGTAGCCAATCGCTTCGCGATCGTATCCATCTTTTCCTGATTAGCCAATACCCGAGGATTAGTAGAACGAAACTGCGCTTCATCAAAAGAGTCACCGAATCGCTTCCGCGCTTTAGTTATCTCCTTGTTGATCTTGCCTTCAACCTTATCTATGTAATCCTCTACTAAAACATCTGCACGATACCGTTTTTTGCTGTCCTTGTTATCAATCAAAGGATCGTTGAAGGCATCCACGTGTCCTGAAGCTTTCCAGGTTTTGGGGTGCATGAATATAGCAGCGTCAATACCCACAATGTTTTCATGCATCTGTACCATGGCGCGCCACCAGTAGTCTTTCAGATTATTCTTTAACTCCACACCGTAGGGGCCGTAATCATAAACCGCTCCAAGTCCATCATAGATTTCACTGGACTGGTAAATGAAACCATACTCCTTGCAGTGCGCCACTAATTTCTTAAACTGAATATTTTGCTCCGCCATGATTTATCTTGTTTTGGAAACGCATTTTGAATAAGATCAACACTTGTACTCTACTTTTCAGTTCCCACAAAACGCTCTTGTTTGTGTTGCTTTTTTCAACAAGGCTGCAAAGATCGGAATTTTTTAGAATTATCAATGCTGATCTGTAATAAAGGCGGTGATAATTGCCACTAACAGGATAGTGACAGAAAGGAAGACAATGTAGGCGTAGGGAATGTCCAAGATTATTTGAGGTACCGATTTATAATCCAGAACGCAAGCGGCCCACCTACCTACTAACTTTGTATTGTCTTTACAGGGAGTTATAACATCTGTTAATTCTTTTAAGACACTGTTATCAAACAATAACACAAATGAGTGCAACCGATCTTCAAAAAAGTCCGTCCTGTACATAGGGGGATATAGAAAATCAAACATCCTATTACTGAATGATCGATCGTACCACTATTATCAACACCCCAATTTTCACCTAAATCCAGCACATCATTCAAAACCGTATTAGCATGAGAACGTATAGAATCAGAAATCACCAAAGCAAACAACTCAATAACATGCAGATCTTAGCTCGTCTGGCCTTGATCACGCTATTCTTTCTGCTAGTATCCATGGCCAAAGTGCGAGCTCAAGAAAGCACTGGACTTTTTCCCTTCGACGGCATATCTGTATTTGGAAACTTCGAAGTAGTACTGGAAGAAGGAGAAGAGGAAACAGCTACCATATATAGTAGCCGAGTCCCAGAGGATGACATCAATATTTTTGTCAAGAAAGGCATTCTCAAGATTCAGATGAAGACCACCAAGCAATTCAATAACGAGCAGGTTAAAATCGTGGTTACTTATAAAAAACTTCGTAGAGTTAGAGCCTCTGCAGGTGCCCAGGTCTACGCTGATCAAGTGATTACAGCAGATTACCTCTACCTTAAGGCCGCTTCAGGCGGTAGAGTGGAAATGGATTTGCAAGTGGAAGACTTGGAAGCCCATGTAAAGGAAGGAGGTGCCCTGGAATTGGAAGGCTACTCCAAAACACAACGAATTGGGGCCAATACAGGGGGCAAATTTGATGGCTACCATCTGGAAGGGGAGCGAGTTTACGCCAAAGCCGGAACGGGAGGAACCATTATTGCAACTGCTACGCAAAGTATCGATGCCTCCGCCAATACCGGCGGGAGGATAGAATACCGAGGCAACCCTAAAGCCAAGAACACCCGTAATGTTTTTGGTGAAATCCGTAAGATTTAATACCCGATTGTATAAATACTATAGGGATCGAGGGTTATATTATTCTTGATCCCTACACACTCCTTCGCGCTTCATTCTAGCCCCCTACTCCACTTCGCGCCTCAACTGGCGATATCAATTTCTACATCCTGATAGTTGACAAGCCAAGCAGGTTTATGTATACTGCGCCTTATTTCTCCATTCCGGAAATCACTGCCTGATGAGGAGCATACCTAAGCCTGCACCAGAAGAGTATCCTGCCTACTCTCACATCTACCTAGATTTAATGGCCGACGATGGTCGTGTCTTAGATCATATGTGGGATAATTTTCTAAGCATCAAAGCGCTCGCCTCTTCCTTAAGTGAAGAACAACTCCAATATCGTTATGCGGAAGGTAAATGGACCATTAAAGAAATTTTGGTTCATCTGATTGATGATGAGCGAATCTACACTTACCGTGCCCTTCGCTTTGCGCGCAATGACCAGACAGATCTCCCCGGTTTTGACCAAGAACATTATGCCCGCTTCTCTGACGCCAATCAGCGCAGCATCGAGAGTATCTTAGAAGAATACGAGGCGGTTCGCCAGGCAACCCTGCAAATGTATGAGTACCTTCCTGAAGAGGCCTTGATGAGAGGTGGAACAGCTGATGGCCCGGAGCATTACCGGAGCGTCCGCGCCTTTATTTACCACCTGGCGGGTCACGAACTCCGACACTTGAATATCATCAAAGAAAAATATCTCTCCAACTAACGCTCGACCTATGGAAATTCGATCCCTCGCCCAAACCTCATTGAAAGACCTCATTGACTGCCTATTGATCGCCTTTGAAGACTATTTTGTACCGATGCCTAAGGACCTCAATTACTGGGCAGATCGATTCAAGGCCGCTAGAGTAGAGCTTGCCCTGTCATACGGGGCCTTTGTCGGCGATCAGCTTGTGGGCTTTATCATTCACGGCATCGACCAATACAAAGACCTTCGCACTGCCTTCAATACAGGGACTGGGGTGATCCCAGAATATCGAGGGCAACAGCTAGTAGATCAAATCTATACCTATAGTATCCCTTTATTGCAGAAAGATGGCATACAACAGTGTGCGCTGGAAGTAATACAGGACAACCATCGAGCTATTCGGGTATATGAAAGAATCGGCTTTTCCATCACTCGAGATTTCCTCTGCTTCAAGGGGCAATTACAACAGGAACCCGAGGAGCTAGATATACAGCAGGCTCCTTTCGAAGAAGTTCAATGCTTACGCAGGGATCATCAGCTATACTCTTGGGACAATGTAAATGCAGCCATTCAAACAGCTGGCTCGATCTATACTACCTATCGGGTCAAGAATGGCGGCCAGGACATTGGGTTCTTTATAGTCAATCCTAAGAATGGTTACTTGGCTCAATATGAAGCTAGTTCAGAAGATTTCCCTAGTCTACTAGCAGCTGTGCAATCCATCCATCCAACGGTGAGAATCAACAACGTGGATAAAGAGCGAGCTGAAACCATCTTATTTCTATTGGCCGCTGGATTGGATAATCACATTGATCAGTATGAAATGGTCATGAAAATATAAGTTGTCCGAGCCTAGAAGCTCTTTGAGTCTATCAATTGGTACAGATTGGTGCCAGAGTGCGGATACCAGCTTAGAAGCAGAATTTCAGACAAACCGACCTTGGAATTGTCCTTTCAATGCACACTTCGAGGTCCATTAGTTCTGTACTTTCACGTTTCATCCGCCCCTACACTTGTAGGCACAAATAGACGTATAATTAGAGTATGTTTTTTGGCTTCAGCAATTATAGCTCCATCCTATTGATTTTCTTTTTTCACGGGGTGGTATATGCCAGCTTACTGTTGTGGAGAAGTTGGCAGTTCCAGCATAGAGCTAGCCGTTTATTGGCCATATTTATCCTGCTTTGCTGTCTATATATTTGTCCGTGGATGCTAGGTCACGCCGGCTGGTATACTAAGCAACCTTACCGGGACACTATGTTTTACGTCCCCTTTCAGCAGGTATTCTTTCTAGGGCCAGTCATTTTCTTTTACACCCAAAGTTTAGTCAATCAGTCTTTTCAGTTTAGAAAGAAGGATCTCTGGCATTTAGTGCCGGGCCTACTCTATCTAGTATACAGTCTGGTGGTCTTCATTACAGATAAGTGGATAGTTGGGGAGTACTATTTCTATGCGGATCAACGAGACAAGGATCTTTCCAAATGGTATCAGGTGGTGGGGCTAATTTCCATGATTCTGTATTTCCTTGCGAGTATACGCTATTATTTCACCTACAAAACACTGACTTACAACAATCTAAGTTTCGCCGAGAGTGTGCAATTCAAATGGATACGCAATTTCCTCATTGCTTTTTTGCTGATGCAAATTGCAGACCTGACATTTCTAATCATTTATCCAGAGTGGGGTGATTTTCCGCAAAAATGGTGGTACTACTTTCTGTTTTCACTATTGTTCTACTATGTTTCTATAGCAGGTTATGCGAGCACCATGCAGGCAGTATTGCCGTTTAGCCTCTCAATCATCGATGGGTCCGCTACCCTCCTACCGCCACCTACCAACTCAGTTACTGCTGACGAACAACCAAGACCTAGTTCCGCACCCGTTACACCAGAGATTGACATTCAACCTTGGAAAAATAAAGTGGAGCAACTCATCCAAGAAGAACAGCTATATCGGGATCCGAAACTATCGCTCACCGATCTCGCTCAACGCCTGGACACCAATAGCCGGGTGATCTCAAAGACCATAAACCAAGGTTTCGAAATGAATTTCAATGATTACATTAACTTTCATCGGGTGGAAGCCGTAAAAGAGGCCATTCGCCAAGGAGCTAACAAAGAACTAACCTTGCTCGGAATCGCTTTGGATTGCGGCTTTAACTCTAAAACGACCTTCAATCGCGCCTTCAAAAAACACAGCGGTGCTTCTCCCAAAGCATTTCTACAAAAATCTTCTGATTCCATTGAATAACACTTTTGGGTATTGAGCTATTCTGATAATCAGCGTGGGCGATATATCCCTAAAGTCGCCTGTTTCATGGTCCAAATCATGATTTGAAGCGCTCAAGCTCCTTCCATTACTCACCTTTGTCCAATCAATTATTAAATCACCCGACTGTCAGGAATTCAGATATTCCTTTCGCTAAAAGTAGTTTCACTCATGCGTGCCTTTTTCATCTACCGCCCTCTTTTTACGCTCCTAATTTTGTTCCTCACCGCCCGTACCCCAGCTTTTAGTCAATCCCTATCCAGAAGCCAAAAAGCAGAACTAGACACATTAGTCATGCAATTATCTGAAGGGCTAGCACCTGGCCTTGCTCTAGGCATAGTCCAAAATGGCGTGGTCCTTTACGAAAAATATCATGGCTATGCCGAACTCAACCACGAAATCCCCATTACCCCCCGGACTCGCTTCAACATTGCTTCCAATGCCAAACAGTTTACGGCCTTGTGCATGCTAAAACTCATATCGGAAGAGAAGCTCGGCCCAAAGGAAGATATCCGCAAATACCTCCCTGAATTATACAAAAATTACGAAGGGTCAATTACCATCGAGCAGTTGATCACACACAGCAGTGGGATACGAGACATCTATAATCTTCTTAGTATCAAGGGAAAAACCTGGTGGGCAACCAATGGCTTAGACAATGGCGATGCCCTTGAATTACTGGAGCAACAGACCGGCTTGAATTTTGCGCCTGGTAGCCAGTATCTCTACAGTAATAGTAATTACATCCTATTAACCGAAATAGTTAGCAGGGTGGTCGGCCAATCCTTCGCCAAATACGCAAAGGAGTTATTCGAAAGCATCGGCATGCCCAATACAGAATTCGCGACCAATTATATGAACCTAATGCCATTCAAGTCTCGCCCGTACGCCAATTGGGGGACTTGGAAAGAGTACCCCAGTATTACCGATGTGCATGGTGATGGCGGGCTTTTTTCTACTTTAGAAGATCAAATGCGATGGGAACAAATCGTGCAAGGAAAAGCCAATGACGTCTTATCTAAAGAACTAGTCGGCCAAAGCCAAGCCCCCCTTCCAGGAGCAGCTATTCAGTCTTACGGTTACGGGCTGGAATTCAGCACCTTCAGAGGATTACCCTATATCTACCATGATGGGGCTACGGGTGCATACAATGCCTCGCTTCATCGCTTCCCTGAGCAAAGACTTAGCATCTTGGTCCTTTCAAATAGCGGTCAAGTAGCCCCAAACTACCTCGCCAAACAATGTGCTAACATACTCATACCTTCCGATCAATTCCGCTCTCTTGAGTATCCCCAAAGACCAGAGAAACTTTCCAGCAAGCCAGAAAGAGTAGATATCCTAGGGTATTATAAAACCCCAGAAGGAAGCCTGATTCGTTTCTTAGAAGAAGCGGGAAGCCTAGTTTGGAAAATCGGCCAAAATCGGCCTTTCCCATTCAATCATGTTGAGGGTAATTTATACGAGATGACCGAAGATCCTCGATTGAGAATTTCTTATCACCTCATGGATGAAGATGAACCCCATATGATCATCTATTATCCGGGCTCGGAACCCCGCTATCATACCAAACTGCTACCAGTCGAAGAGCCCAAAACCTATTTCAAAACCCTTGAGGGAACGTACTACAACGAAGAAGTAGCGGTAGAAGTTAAGCTTGAATATCGAGGCGACAAGAGCTATGATGTACGCATCAATGGAGATCGTTCTCAGGCTTTAATGCTAGAGAAGGATGTTCTACGCATGCAGGGATATGTGGTGGATATCCAAAGAAATGATCAAGGTCAGGTCCAGGGTATTCAGGTGAACGACAATCGTGTTCGACGTTTAAATTTCAATCGAAAGTAAGCTTGCCTTTTCAAGAGGGAGGTGTTGCATCTTAAGGTGTGAATACTGAAATTGCTGTTTTGTTTGTCGTTCTCCAACAATTTTTGTGTTCTAGATAGAGGTGCAAAGATTGTCAGAGACAGTCATTTTCAGTGTAAGAAATCACCCGACAATTATGAAAAATGGAAAAGTAGTCGCACTTAGCAAAAGCAGCACCCACACCATGCAAAAGTTCAATACCTCCCAAATCAAGTTACGCAAAGGGCTAGGCGTAGAAGGAGATGCTCACCTTGGTGAAACGGTCAAACACCGCTCGAGAGTAGCGAAAGATCCGAGCCAGCCCAATTTGCGTCAAGTACATTTAATCCATCACGAACTTCATCAAGAATTAGCAGCTAAAGGGTTTGATGTGACGCCCGGTCTAATGGGGGAAAATATCACGACAGAAGGTATCGATCTTTTAGGGCTACCGAAAAACACCATTCTAACCATCGGTTCCAAGGCAAAGGTCCAGATTACGGGCTTACGCAACCCTTGCCATCAATTGGATGGGATTCAGCAAGGATTGATGAAGGCAGTCTTGGATAGAGATGCAGAAGGAAACCTAATCCGCAAGGCGGGCATAATGGGGATAGTGCTGGCTGATGGGCTGATTGAATTAGGAGACGAAATCACCATAGAGCTGCCAGCCAAACCTCATCTGGTATTGGAAAGAGTCTAGAAATCATCTCAAGAAGAGCCTTTGCGTTGCAAAAGGCTCTTTTCCACTATCAAAAATCTTTTTGATGGCTTCTAGCAATTGAGGCCTTGTGAATTTTAGTTGAATTGACATATCATTAACAAAAGCTATGTTTGGACTGTGGTATATTTCAACTATCGTTTCCCTCCTTAAAAACTGCATGATGTCCTCAAAATCGATCTCTCCCATTGTCTTAGCCTTTCTATCTTTCGCACAAGTATTCGGTCAGGTAAAATACACGCTGAAGATGGCCGATAGTTTATACGCTAAGCAAGCCTACCCAACCAGCGCTATTGCCTATGCTTCCATCATTGATGCAGGTCAATCAGAGGTGGATATTTTGTATAAAGCCGCGGTGGCAAATGCCCAAATTCAGCAAGCTGAGCAAGCTGTTGCCTACCTAAAGCAGGCAATGGGCAAGGGCTATGATGATGCCTATCTATCTGAGACGCGCTTTGATTTCAACTTCTACCCCATTCTTCATACTATCGCCTGGAAAGATTTCTATGCCAAAGCTACAGGTCACCTTGATGAACAAGCAGCTAGGATTCAACACCCGACGTACCGGGCCGAGCTATTGGACTTATGGCGAACAGACCAATTGTATCGCCGGATGATCTTTGGCCGGTTTGGTGGAAGGCCCAGCAATGAGTTAGCTGTTGCTACTGAAGCCGTCGATCGGTTTAATGCCAAGCGAATGGAGCAAATCATCGAGGAAATAGGTTGGCCGGATGCCGAAAAAGTAGGACGAGATGGAGCACACGCTGCTTGGTACATTGTACAGCATGCTGTTTTTAATCCGATTTTAATGCGAAAGAGCCTGGCCTTGATGGAAAAGGCGCTGGAGCAGGGACTGATCGATGGTGTTGATTATGCCTACCTGTACGATAGATTCCAAGCCGTGAGTTACTTAGGACCTCAGCTTTATGGCATCGTTCGGAGAGTCGACATTAAGGATGAGTATTTGGTAAATGAACGGCGGAAAGCTATAGGGTTTACGGCAAGTCTTGAGGAATACCTAGCAGGATATACGGTCCGAACGAAAAGTCAATATAAGGCCCGACAAGATTCCCTGGCCCAAGCGTATCAAGAAAATATTTTGCTAGGTGCGGCTCAACTACAGGCAGGCGACTACCAGAAAGCCAGCAGGTTTTATGGCAAGGCCATGAGATGTTATGGCTTCATCCAGACGCAAGATATCTATGAGTGTGCCAGAGCCTATAGCTTATTAAATACCAGAAGGTCAAGATTTAGCGCCATTCAAAAAATCAGATCCCTGGCTGCTAGGGGATTTCAAGATGTAGAAAAAATTAAAAGTGATACTGCTTTCAAGAATTTGTTGGAGGAAAAGAATTTTAAAGAAATTTGTCAATTCATGGCTGCACAGTAGAAAGAAAATATAGCAGATCTAGAAGTAAAGCAGTTTATCTAAACTTCTCTTTGTCCAAAATGTTTTAGTTTGCATCTAACAGATAAACCCTTCTCTGACAATTTTTGTGGTTAGCCTTTTAGATAGAAAATTGCGTCCAAAGGAAGCAAGGCTTCTAGTTAAAAGGCTAACTTAAAAGCACAAAAATTGTCTGAGACCCAGATAAAATAGAATGGCATGGAAGATCCAATCATAGATAGTGACTTTTTTTCGGAGCAACAACCTTCAATCGAACAAGCTCAACTCGCTACCTTCTGGCAACGTTTGGGTGCTCAATTAGTAGATTTCATGATCTTATTCCCGATCATGGTGCTTAGCTTATACAATACCTTAAACATCAAGAATCTGGGAATCATGCTATTGCTTACCACGGCCTCTGCGCTGTACAAGCCCTATTTTGAATGGAAAAGAAGTGCCACCTTTGGCAAAAGCTTTCTAGGTATCAAACTCGTGGATGAACACTTGAACGATATTTCAATCGACCAGGCATTCAAACGGTATTTCCCCTGGGTCATCAGCTTCCTCTTTTCAATGGTTTCTAATATATACCTGTTCTTTTCTCCTGAATTTCCAGAGATTGAAGACTTCATGCAGATCGGCTATGTCATTCAGCGGGCTCCATTAGCGGGCTTGACTAATTTTTATGGTTTTATTTTCATTGTGCTAGTGGGCAGTCTGGTCTTTGATATTAAGAAACAGGGCATTCATGACAAGGTAGCCGGAACCTATTGCATTGTCGACAAATAAACATTGAAGTTGTTTAAGAATGTCTGCTGAATCTATAGGAAGAGAATTTTTGGTTCAATTGAGGCTTTTTTAGCGCCGCACCTGTCGAAGGCCAGGCAGGACAGCAGAGCTATGGGGCGATAAAAAAACGAAGAGTGAGTCAAAAAGGCCTTCATAGAGACCAGTGAGGCATTTTCAAAAAACTTCATTACAAAGCCTTACCTTAAATAGGGAACTAAAGAGTCAAAGCAGTAGTTGGATAAGCATTGATATCTATAAAGCCTTGTCATGGACTACCGACTTGATCAGATTCCCTTTTTCCAACAACTTTCCGATAGCCAAACCATCCTACTGGCAGGTGCTGGTGGAGGATTTGATATCTTCTGTGGCATTCCCCTTTACCTCAGTTTATTGAAACAAGGTAAAACAGTCATCATAAGCAACTTTGCTTTTACCTGGCTTAGCCGCACCACTGCGCATCAGGTCTACCCGTATTGCTATGAAATCGCGGCGAAAGATCAAGACCTTTCTGGCAGAAATTATTTTCCGGAGAAATACCTGAAGACTTGGCTTCAGATTCAAGGCTACGACGCCAAGGTTTATGGTTTTGAACGGACCGGGGTAGCGCCGCTTAGGGATGCCTATAATTACCTCATCAAAACGCATCAGGTCGACACCGTACTGCTTATTGATGGTGGAACCGATAGCCTGATGTTTGGGGATGAAGAAGGGCTAGGAACCCCGCAAGAGGATATTTGCTCCATGGCAGCGGTCTATCGTACAGGTATAAAAAAGCAATATCTAGTCAATCTAGGCTTTGGCGTGGATCATTTTCATGGCGTATCGCATTTTAGGTTCCTTGAAAATGTGGCAGCGCTTTCCAAAGTGGGAGCTTATCTCGGCCTATTCCAATTACTAGGAGAGATGGAAGAAGCCCAGTCGTATGCCGATGCTGTGCAATTTGCCAATAAACGGATGCCAGAAATGGAAAGCATCGTATCCAATTCGATTGTCAGCGCCCTGGAAGGAGAATATGGAAACTATCACCGCACTACAAGAACGCAGGGCAGTAACCTATGGATCAATCCTCTTATGACGATCTATTGGGCATTCGACCTAAGAAAAGTAATCCCACAACTTAAATATTACGATCAGATAAAGTACACCAATACGCTGTCAGAATTCAATGCCAAGTTATCAGCCTACCGCTCCCAACTAAAGGAATATCGCCGCAGCCAGCAGATCCCCATCTAAGCAGCAAGAAATAAAAAATCCACCTATGAGCTGTTCCAAACTATAGTTAGCCTACCGTATCATAAAGGAAGCGTACATCTATTTGACAATCTTAGTGTTAATTAGCAATTTACTCCTTCAATATCTGTTTGTATTATGTTATCTTATACATCTAAATGGACCCGACATGAATAGGAAGAATTACTCCACCTTATGGATAGTACTGTTACTGTCCTTACCCTTCAACATCAATAGTCAGGAATTGGCACGCAAAGGATCACTTGGCGCTCTGCTAGGCCCTGTTTCCAAAGAAATCCAATCCCAAACCCAAGCTCCATCCATGGCCGGAACTTACCTTCAACGGGTGATTCCCAACAGCACCGCTTCAAGCATCGGATTGAAAGCCGGAGATATTGTACTGAAGATCAACGAAGAGACCATTGAGCATACGCCCAAAGCCGTACAAGTGGCTAGAGATTTCGTAGCCGATCAAAAGGTAAAAGTAGAAATCTGGCGAAAGGGGAAACGCCAAACCCTTTCCGGTAAGGTTAAAGGAAAGCCCTATGAGAATTCTCCCGTAGCTCAGGTTGTCTATGATGCGGTACCTTTTGAAGATGGCATGTTGAGATCTATTCTGCATAAACCAAAGGCAGATGGTCATTTCCCATTAGTTGTATTTATGCAAGGCTTCGATTGTGGCTCTATAGATGCCTATTATGACAATGCTGGTCCCGTTCGCAAGATGGTCGATGGGTTAGTGGAGAAAGGTTTTGCCGTATATCGGGTAGAAAAGCCTGGCGTTGGTGATAGCAATGGCGCTTTGGATTGCGAGGATATTGACTATGATCAGGAATTAGCAGCCTTTGACACAGCTTTAGGGGAGTTAAAGAAATACAAGTTTATCGACCACGAAAACATATTTTACTTTGGTCACTCCTTAGGAGGTATCACGGCTCCAATTCTCGCCGCCAAACACCACCCCAAAGGGGTGATGGTATATGGAACCGTCCTAAAATCCTGGCATGAATACATGCATGAAGTGCATCGTGATCAAGCCATCAAAAGAGGAGATGATTTTATCCGTCTGGATGCGAATACTCGCGCTGTCGCTCCTTTGCTAGCAGAGTTCTTTTTGATGAAGAAAAGTCCAGCTGAGTTGAGGCAAAACCCAGATTATGAAGCACTGATGCACAATGGTATCATGGCCTTCCAAAATGATCACCTGTTTGGGCGCCATTATACCTTCTGGCAAGGCCTCAACGATCAGAACCAAGCGGTCGCTTGGAAAGAAGCAGGTGTTCATACCCTAGCCTTGTATGGCGAATATGATCTGCAGGCTATCAGTGGGGAAGCAGCGGAGAACATTGCAGCCTTGGTGAATGACTATCATCCTGGCAAGGGACACTCTATGATCATTCCCAAAACGGAACATGCCTTTGCCCGGGTTCCCTCGATGGAAGAATATGTCCAAATGCGTAATTCGGGAGCTTTCAATCGCCAATACATGACTCAACACTTTAATAAAGAGATTGTAGAAATCATCGCTGAGTGGATGCTCAACCTTTTACAAGAAAGTTAATCTTTTTAGACAAATTCTGTGAACCGTCATGAAACGAAAAAGTGGCTACAAGAAGCCTTGAATTTCATTTTTGACTGTCTCCAAACACCGCATTTGTCAAAGAACCAATGTTACTATGCACAGAAGAACTGCTTTAAAGACAGGCATGGCTGCTACGGCAGGCATGCTACTACCATCTGCCATAGGCTGCCAAACTCCTACAGATAAGAAATTAGGTATCGCTCTAGTGGGCCTCGGTAATTACAGTACCCGACAGCTGGCCCCAGCGCTACAGCATACCCGACATTGCGAGCTCAAGGGCATCGTCACTGGCACCCCAAACAAAGCCGAAAAATGGAAAAAGGAGTATCAAATTCCAGATGGCAATATATACAATTACGACACCTTTGATCAGATCGCCAATAATGATGCAATCGACATCATCTATATTGTACTCCCTAACTTCCTGCACGCAGAATACACCATCCGTGCCGCCAAGGCGGGCAAGCATGTGATCTGCGAAAAGCCCATGGCCATGTCGGTCAAAGAGGGCCAAAGTATGATCGACGCTTGTAAGGCTGCGGGTGTACAACTGCAAGTGGGCTACCGACTGTATTTCGAGCCTTTTCATCTTGAAGCTCATCGGATAGGTCGTGAGCAGGTCTATGGGAAAGTTAATCTCATAGAGGCGAGCCTCGGTTTCTCCATGGCTAACCCTGAATCCTGGCGACTCAATAAAGAAAAAGGCGGCGGCGGAGCCTTAGTTGATCTGGGCCTCTACGCCATGCAAGGCGCTAGAATGATGTTGGGGGAAATGCCTACGCACGTCACAGCGCAAGGCTACACCCTACAAAAAGACATTTTCAAAGGTATCTACGAGACCGTCACCTGGCAGATGCACTTTCCTTCCGGCGCTATTTCCAACCATAGTACCTCCTACTCTACCTATGTCGATCGCCTCTACGCCTCCGCCCAACGTGGCTGGGTAGAACTCCAACCCGCTTTCAACGCCGTCGGCACCGGCGGCCAAACCAGCGATGGACCACTGCACTTCGCCACCCCACCCTTTCAACAGATCGCGCAGATGGATGAGTTTGCGGAGTCGATTAAAAATGGTAAGAGAAGCATTGCCACAGGAGAAGAGGGGATGAAAGATTTGCGAATTATTGAGGCCATTTTCCGGGCAGCTGAGTCCGGGAAGATGGAGGAATTGGAGGGGTAAGAGGGACTAGATCAAGGCTGGGTGGGTCCATGGTTGTTCGGTCGATAGTCGATGGAATGACCGGGCTTTGACTCCCCAAGCCGAGGTTGTGTGTTCTCACCAACATCTCCCCCTAAGCCGGGTAGACAGGGCGGGCCCATGGTTTTTCGGTCGATAGTCGATGGTATGACCGGACTTTGACTCCCCAAGCTGATCTTGCGTGTTCTCACCAACATCTCCCCCCCGAAGCCGAGTAGACAGGGCGGGTCCATGGTTTTTCGGTCGATAGTCGATGGAATGACCGGGCTCCGCCTCCCCAAGCCGAGGTGGCCAGGCGGGTCCATGGTTTTTCGGTCGATAGTCGATGGAATGACCGGACTTTGAATCCCCAAGTCGAGGCGGCTGGGCGGGGCCATGCTTGTTCGGTCGATAGTCGATGGTATGACAGGGCTTTGACTCCCCCCAAGCCGAGGCGGCCAGGCGGGTCC
>JAHQWA010000461.1 GCA_019634045.1 Saprospiraceae bacterium | reverse complement strand
TACCTACACACAAGGGATTAAGAAGTACAGAGTCCTAATTGATAAAGAAACCGGGAAATACCACCATCTAGCCGCACCAAAACCCAAAATGAGATTTGGTCTAAGAGAGCCAGGTCTGCAACTAATAGAGCACAACCACAGTCTTCATTTCTTTCCCACCTTCTATACCCTTAGTCAAAGTTCTGGCAAAGAAGATATGATGCATGTTTCAGCCACTAAATTCTTGGAGTTCCTAGCACGAGCCGAAGGGAATATTCCTTCCTTTTTTACAGCTAGTTCAATTGACCGGCTGCAACTGCTACAGGAAAGTAGCAACCCGGTCTTGTTGATTGCCCAATATTGAGCTGCCTTGAGAGTTCAATCTACTGCAAACCAATGTTCGTTTCCGAACACTATTTGTACATTCTTGAACATAATCTTCACCTCGTCCCGAACACAGCCTACTAGTAACCAGTCTTTTATAACAAAGGCACAAGATTTGCAATACCTTTAGCAGAATACGGACAGGTATGTGCCTATTAAGGTAGTACGGCCCTGTATAGGAGTTCAAAGATCTCCTACCCTATCAGCATTAAACAAGAAGACCATGTTCAAGAATTATCTAAAGATCGCCCTGCGTTCCTTTGCCAAGCAACGGCTCACCTCCAGCATCAATATCATCGGTTTATCCATCGGGATTGCCTGTGCTAGTTTGGGGTATCTTTTTGTACAACACGAGCTCTCCTACGATAAATTCCACGAGGAATATGACCAGATCTACTGGCTTTCCTCTACCATCAATGAAAACTTCAATTTATCAGGCACACCGGGTCCTTTGGCTATGGATCTAAAGAATGAATTCCCAGAAGTCACGGAGGGACATAGGTTAGAGGTAGGAGAGATTTTGGTCCAGTCTGGAAATGAATTCTTCAAAGAAAAGACTCTATTTGTTGACGATAACTTTTTCGAGTTCTTCAACTTTTCACTCGTGCAGGGACAGGCCGAGCAGGTACTAAATGCCAGAGATGGTATTGTGCTCACAGAGCGCATGGCTAAAAAGTACTTTGGACGCACCAACCCCATCGGACAAATCTTGAAACTGCAGTTGAGAGGGGAAGAGTATACTACCACCGTTTCTGGGGTAGCCGCAAATCCTCCTCAAAACACGAGCATAGACTTCAATATCTTACTTCCGCTCGAAGCCTTATATCGGAACGAACCCGAGGTATTGCTCAGTTCATACGATGGATTCCCTTTAACGAACTTCATCCGTCTCCGTCAGCCCGAAGACCTGCAAGCCTTCGAAGAGAAGTTACCGACTTTTGTTAGGAGTAAGATGTCCGAAGAGGCAGAATTTTCCTATGCTTTTAATATGCATGCCTTACATCTGTATCATTTATACGATGGACATTCGGCCAATGGCTTGAAAGAGCCAGCTGATCTCTCCTATGTCAAGATCATGGGAATTATAGCCTTATTAATACTGATCGTAGCCTGCTTCAACTTCATGAACTTGGCCAATGCTCAAGGCTCCAAGAGACTATTAGAAGTTGGAGTTCGGAGAGTACTGGGGGCTGAAAGAAAACAACTCATCGGACAATTTCTAAGTGAAGCAGTGCTTTTGAGTGTTCTTTCTCTAGGTATTGGTATTGTCCTTCTCGATCTAGCGCTGCCTTTTGTAGCTCAAGTGACTGGATTTCCGCTAGAAATTAAATGGACACGAGGGCAAGTACTACTGCCTCTATTTGGCATTTCTATCTTGACAGGCTTGTTAGCGGGTGTATATCCAGCTGTATTATTTTCCAAGTTGAGAACAGTTCAGACCTTTAAGAGTGGGTTCAAGGCAGGTGGAAATAACTGGGTGACCAAGGGAAGCTTAATCTTTCAATTTGCGCTTTCTATCGGACTGTTAAGCTGCACTTTCATTATGTACCAACAGCAGCAATACATTAAGCAAAAGAACTTAGGGTTTGACCAGGAGCAAATCGTCGTGATTCCCACTCAGTTCAACCATGAACAAAGAACCGAGACAGAGCGATTTGTAAAGCAATTCAAACAGGAAATTAAGGCCTTTCCAAATGTATTGGAAGCAACGGGTGTATCCTACTCCTTCAATCGTGGAAATGCAGGTACTTTCATCCGAGAAGATGATGGTAGCAACAATATCGTTTTTCAATACCAAGTAGATCCAGATTATATGTCCACCCTCTCCGTCAACCTCATAGCGGGACGCAATTTCTCTTTGGACCAGCAGGGGGATCGCGGAAAAGCCATTCTTGTCAACCAAGCTTTTATAGATCAATACGAGGTGGAATCCTTTCAGGGATATAAACTCCCAGAAAAATTTGAAGGCTTAGCCAATCGGGAGATAATTGGAGTATTGGAGAACTACAACTTCTTGGATCTCAAAAGTAAGATTCGTCCGATGGTTTGGGAATATCCCATCGCACCCAATTATCAGTACATGCTGGCCAAGATCAGTCCAGAGGGGGTAGATGAAACCATTAATCAACTAAAGACGACTTGGCAAGCCGCAGCCCCTTCAAAACCCTTTGAGTTCTTCTTTCTGGACGAGGACATTCAGAGTCAATACGAAACAGAAGCAAGATGGCAAAAAGCCATTTCTGGCGCTACGATCTTGGCCATCGTTATCGCTTGTCTGGGGTTATTTGGTTTGATTGCTCTAATCCTAATCGAAAGAACGAAGGAAATTGGAATCCGGAAGGTATTAGGAGCCTCTATTCCAGATATTACTTGGCTGGTAAGCCGCCAATTTGTCATTCTGCTCTTAATAGCATCGACTTTGGCTATCCCGGTCTCGTGGTGGGCTATGCAAAAGTGGCTGGCTGATTTCGCCTTTAGTATTGATATTCAAGCTGTAGTATTCCTGATCGCTATTGGGCTAACCCTGGTGATTGCCCTCTTGACTAGTGGGCTTCAATCCGCTAAAGCAGCGACACGAAACCCAGTAGAGGCATTGCGGTATGAGTAATTGAACGCGTAAAAAAAGGGCCTGGCTAACACGTCAGGCCCTTTTTTTATTCCGCTGATCGAACCAGCCTGAACCCAATTGTCTCAAAGCGCGAATCAGGGCGAAGTGGAATTCGATTACTCACTCTAATCTGTTGTATCGGATCTTTCCATGCTCCTCCTTTCGCTACTCGAAACTTACCACGCTTTGGGCCAAAGTCAGAGGTAAGTAAAACATTTTCATTGGTCCAACGGCTGTAGTAATGCTCATCATACCAATCCCAACACCATTCTGCCACATTGCCACTCATATCAAATAGCCCAAGGCCATTGCTTGATAGAGAGCCAACTGGTGCTACGTTAATTAGACTATCGGGCGGAAGTTCCGCAAGTCGGTAATTAGCAAATTGTGCAACTTCTTTTGGTTCTCGGGTACCGGTCCAGATGTGGTGTTTTCCTCTACTCTTGGCAGCAAATTCCCATTCTGATTCTGTGGGTAGCCGATAGCCATTGGCCTTGGCATGAATAGAGATCTTCCATTTCAGCTTATCTTGCAGATTAGAATTTCGGATATCCTTTCTGCGCTTATCTATCGAATAGGCAGGAGAAAACCCATGTTGCAAACTCAACCAATTGCAATATTCTATGGCGTCATACCAGCTTACGTCATTTACCGGCAATCGCCGGCTTGCTTCAGCAAATTGTCTCTCTATCCCCCTAGCCATACAGTAAGCCTGGTACTCTTCTTGCGTCACCTCATAACCACTGATCAAAAAGGATCCGACCTCCACCAGGTGTAGTGGCGACTCATCAGCCTCTCCCACCTTGAACTCATCTCCCTTCCAAAAAGTGCTTCCATCCACAAAGATCATTTGACTATCTTGTTGGGTACGACTGATGGGCGACGTGACCAGAGGAGACCTTTCAGCAGTCTGATCTTCAGGTAATTCAATTCCTTCGTACTGAAATTTGGTTTGTCGGTGAAAAACGAAATCACCATTGCCATCTGACTTTCCAAACCCATCGCAGTAAATATCAGGATTCTCTTTGATCATCCGTTGTAATAGAATCGGTAAGTGGAGTGTGCTGGAGTCGGTGGTCTGCTCTAAAGTTTGATAAAGGAGCTTACTTAGGTCTGCTTCGTCCGTATCATAAAATCCATCCTTGGCCAAGCCGATAAACCGACGCGTATTTCCACTAAGTTTTGACATGATACCCAGGCTATCTTCAAGCTGAGCAGCCATTTCTATCGCCAGGAGACAAGAAGAGTCCTGACGAATCGCTGCAATATCTTCTTTGGTTCCCAAAAAACCCTCAATGCCCATCAAGATATGCTCACATTCGATTTCATCAACCAGCCTACTCAATTGGGGCAAGCCGATGGCCGTCTTGACCATTTTCCGGATACTAACATCTTTCGGAAAAAAGAGCGACCGCCCTTCTATTCGGTGAGCCTGACCAATGAAATAAACCAACAATTGACCTTCCTTGTTAAAGGACTTTCCTTCGTCAAATTTGTAGAAAAACTTGTACTCCTTTAGCTTATTATCGATCTCATCCGCAGTAGGATTGGCCACTACCTCTACCTGAAAGTTATAGTGCCTTTGTAGAAGACTGGCCAGCTGAGAAGCTTTCGCAATAGAGTATTGTAAGGTATCTAATTGTGTGTAATCATTAACGGCGAAGATCAACGCCCGGTTGCTAGCTGGTGGATCTGAAAGGTCTTGTGAGGAGAGGGAAATTGATAGGCAACTAAAAAATAAGCCCCATAGCGTCCACTTAGGTAGTTTTCTCTTATTCATGCTTAGTCCTTTTGATGCCCCGACAGCTTTCTAAAAACTATGAACAATCAATACTTGGGTTATTTTACTATCGGAGAAAGTATATTTTTTTCAGCTATTAATACGTTAAACACATTTAATTGTTTCATATATTAATTAGATTCAGCATGTCTAGGTATTTAGCTTTCCCGTAGATTTCCACAATTCTCTTCTGTACATCAAAACAGGATTGATTCCAGGGGAGAAATCCCTTACTTTTGTCCTGGCTATAAACTAAACTATTGATATGCGCTTACGCACCTCTCTGCTCTTACTCTGCCTTTTCCCTATTTTACTATCTGGCCAAGACTGGTATCAGATCAAAACCAATTACTCTGGAATTGCCGCAGCAGAATTCGTCCCAGAAATTAACGTACTTTTCATTGATCAAGAAGGAAAAGAATGGTATGGCTCCGATGGTGGGTTGTCCTTGTACCATAAGGGACGATGGACCACCTATACCCCGGAAAATAGTGATATTCCTTTCCAAAAGGTTTATGGCCTGAGTATGGATGAGGATAATGATTTGTACGTGGCAGCAGAGGACGGTCTATTTAGATGGGTGGATGAACAATGGGAAGAGCTTTCCTGGCAAGTCCCGTTCAATGGCGTAAATGATATTATTGCTGTAACAAAAGACAGTTTTTTCGTTGCTTCCAACAATGGTTTCCACAAGTATGTGAATGGCACGTGGACCTTCAATACCTATCCCACCTTACCCTCTAGATATGTACGTAACATTGAAAGAGCAGGGGATAGTACGCTTTGGGCCACCTTTGATTATGCGCAGCTGGATGGTTCCGGTCCATTTGGATTTGATGGCATTGGGCAGTACGACGGAAACGAATGGGTATACAATATTCGCGATCCCTTGTTCGGGGTTTCAGGTACTATTTTCCCTGCAGCCTTTCGAGACATCGCCATTGATACAAGTGGTAAAATTTGGGCGGCTTCCGCTAAGAAAGGCTTAGTAATTATTGATCTGCAGGATACCTCTTATGTTCAAATCGATGATAGCAGTGCTCCTTTCTGGAACAACACCTTATTATCGATAGACATTGATTCTACGAATCAGGTTTGGATTGGCGCTCAAACTGAGTTACTACACTACGATCCATCAACCGATCAATTCGAGGCCGTCAACCCAGAAGCTGGGCCCTTTACTTTCACCAGATACAGACAGCTATACAGGGCTCCAAATGGGGTGCTCTGGACCGTTGCCAATGCTGAAGTTGGACGACTCCAAGCCGATGGTTGGGAACGGGTCCATTCCTTTGTATCTGACGGGTTACATGGTAATCGAGTCTGGGCTATGGACTGTAAGCCTGATGGGAACTGTTACATAGGGCTTGAGGATCGCGGAGTTGCCTTAACCGCTGATGGACGTTGGACGGCATCCCTCCTCCAGGAAAACACTTTTCTTGAAAATGAAGCCAGGGATTTTGCGGTTGGACCAAATGGAGAAATCTACATCGCTAGTCAAAATGGAATATACTATTACGAAGAAAACACTTTTTTCCATCTTGAAGCTATTCAAAACCGGCTACCTTACCCGATTGTGACAGCATTGGAATATGATATGGAGCGGGGAGGTCTTTGGATTGCGACCAACGGAAGTCGGGCTTTGGGCAATGGTGGTTCAGGGCAAGATGCTGCCGGTGGATTGGCTTTCTATCGACCTGCTACGGGCGGTTGGGAATATTTTACACCTACCTACTTAGAGGAATTCGCCAGCTATAATATTGGGTATCATATCTGGGATTTGGAACTAGATGATCAAGGAACCCTGTGGGTAGGTAGTTCTGCGCCTACCAATCCTTCTTATGGCATTTTGAGCGCTTATGACGGAGACAACTGGCGAACATTTAATCGCCTGCAAAGTCCGGTTCCAGCGAATGTCACAAACTTGGCTGCAGTGCCTGGTGGTGGCGTATGGTTTACCGGAACCAATGGCGGCTTTGCTTTTACTAGAGACCTTGTAGAGGTAGAAACCCACACCCCGAATGATGCCAATTACAACCCTGTTTTCGGCTATCGGTGTATTTACTACGATGAGCAAGAACAATCTGTTTACCTTGGCACCTCTAGTCCGACGAGAATGCTTGAATACAATGGGCAGAACTATAACTGGATCGACTTCAGTGAAGTTCCCATCGATACATTTTCGGGTATCAGTGCCATTAGTAAGGATGAAGCTGGCAACCTGTGGGTAGCCAATAATGAGGAAGGGATTTTCTTGTACAATCCCGATGGAGTCAAATTCCCCGATCGCGTATGGCCGGGAGATACCAATTCAGATGCTTATGTAAACACAGACGATGTTTTGAGTTTAGGACTTGCCTTGGAGCGGACGGGTCCTGCCAGGTCTGCTGCCACCATCAACTGGGAAGCTCAAAATAGTGAGGACTGGTCTTCCTTCTTCTCAGATGGACTCAATCACAAACATGCTGACTGTGACGGTAATGGTTTGGTCGAAGCAGTAGACATAGAGGCCATTAGTGAAAATTATGATTTCAGACATCCATTGGCTAAAGGACTCTCACCAGGCGATCTACCTGGCCTCAGATTAGTATTTAGCCGCGACTCTCTTCCGCGAGGAGGCAGGGTGGTAGTTGACTTGGTATTGGGTTCGACTGAAGAACTCGTAACCGACCTGCATGGTTTACGATTTAATTTACACTTGGATAAACGATATGAAGATTATGCCGATGTATCTGTGGCCTCCACTAATGGGTGGTTCCTAGGAGATGGAGCGCATTTGGAGCTTGTTAAAGAGGATGCGGCTTCCCAAGTCATTGCCTTAGCCTTAAGCAGAACCGATGGGCAAGGACAATCTGGACAGGGAGTAATTGGACAACTGGAACTCAGTATTCCCGATGCTAATATCGATGACTGGCAATTGCGTTTAGGCGAAGTAATGGGAATTGGCAGCAATGGCTATCAAAAGCCGATGGACGGGAAGATGAACCAACTCGTCGTTTCTGATCAAGTTTCGGATGTATCAAGCCTGGACAATGGCTCAATAAGCATCTACCCGACCGTCCTATCACTCGGCCGCTCCGAAGTTTTCCTGAACTCGACAGAAATGAAAGGGCAGTTTTTGCTTTTTGGTCCTAAGGGTAATATCTATGCGCGGTATGCCTTACAAGAACAGCTATCTCTGGATTTGCAAACAGCAGGCTTGTATTTCTACCAAATTATTAATGAGGCTGGCCAAAAAATCCAAGCAGGAAAATTACTGGTGCATTAATTTCTGATGCCCCTGCAAGCTATGTTGTCCTGGGTATCTGATTGGGAACGGCAAACGGGGTAGTGGTGCAGATGGAATTCCTAAGTCTTCAGATTCACTACTACTTCAACTGCCAATTCATGAAAGGCCTAATAGAACATAAGTCGCTGCTTAAGTTAGACCGGGAAGTCAGCGGTTCAAGTTTTCGTTTTTTTATACCTTTAGATGAGTTTTCCAGGTAAGGATATTATCCCTTATCGCTCAGACATTAGGAAGTCATCATAGGGTAAAATGCAGGATCAGATACCAGAAGGAGCACTATGGGCCAAGATTGCTAGCGGAGACGAACAAAGTTTCGATCGGCTCTTTGGAAAGCACTTTGCTCCTTTGCTTATTTTTGGATTGACGATTCGCAATGATAAAGCCCTAGTCAAGGACATCATTCAAGAGGTTTTCCTAGAAATTTGGGACAAACGTGCAACACTCCCCACCATCCAGCATCCACGTGCCTATTTACAGCAAATTTTAAAGCGGAAATTACTAAAGCGATTGCGATCTGATGGGCTGAAACCACATCAAGATATGGTCTCTGACTCTAGTCCCTCCTACGAAAGTCTTCTAATTCAGCAGCAAGAGGATCAGGAACGGCAAAAACAACTAGAACGAGCATTGAATAAGCTCACCAACAAACAACGAGAAATGATCCAATTGCGCTTCTTCGATGGCTTGAGCTATGAACAAATTGCGGACAAGACTGACACACAAAAACGAACGGTCTACAATCAGATCCACCGCGCCATTAAATCTTTGAAGGATACCTTACTGATTTCTCTTTTATTACTTCTTCCCTAAGAAGCCCTTTGAGCTTAGCCTTTAAAACAGGAAAAAGAGTGGGCCCACCTGTCAAGTTCGCAATTCCAGCTCCACCCGAGAAATTGCTGTCATAAATATTTTCCCTTCGCTAAGGCCCTGACTTACAATCACTTATTTAAAACCCCATTATTTTTTTGAAAAAAAGTCAAAAAATCCGTGGTAAAAAAGGAGAAGGTTTGGCACTACATACCAAAGACCAAACTTTTTTATGGATTATACACAATTTAGTGCAGAAGATTTTGCAGCCAATGAATCCTTTCAGGATTACTTCCTGCATCAAGAGCCTGGAGCAGTGAAATTCTGGGAAGGCTGGATTAAGGAACATCCAGCAATGCACAACGAGATCGAAGCAGCAAAAACTTTGCTAGAAAAGTTATCGCTTGGGATCCAACCCGAGGAAACACAGGTAGCCTTACAAGCATTAAAAACTGAAATCAATCGCCGAAGTGCGAATGGGAGGGTAATCAATATGAGGAGACGATGGTATGCTGCGACTGTGGCCGCTGTCATATTAGGTTTGGTCTTAGTTCTACCTCTATTCAAAGCTACAGAATCAAGCTGGGTCGTCATCGAAACAGATTATGGACAGCTTCGAGAAATATACCTTCCTGATAGCTCTTTCGTCACGCTAAATAGTAACTCCAAAGTCAGATACCAAGCAGATTGGAGCAAGGATAAGGATCGGGAAGTTTGGATGGAAGGAGAAGCATTCTTCGATGTCAAAAAGAACCCGAAAGTTGGTGGACAGGAATTTCATGTTCATGCAGACGAGGCCACCATCCAAGTCTTAGGAACATCATTCAACGTATACCAACGAAAAGCGGATATCGTCGTTGCACTCGCCACAGGCAAGGTAAGCCTCAATACCAGCTACGCCAAACATCAGATGCAGCCCAATGATGTGATTGAACTCCACCAAGGAGAAGTTACCCAGATCTTGCAAAACGCCAAGCTTGAACTCTATACCTCCTGGCGCAATAGAAAACTAGTTCTAGACAATACGTCCATCTCCAAGGTTATTGACATGCTTGAAGAGAATATGGGCCTTGAAGTACAAATAGATAATCCTGATGTACTCAATCGGAAGTTGACAGCTACCCTACCGATTAATGAAGTAGATATTCTCCTAACTGCGCTTACAGAGATCTACGGTCTGGACATCCGAAAAGAGGACAATATCATATGGATTAAGTAAGCCAAATCCTCACAACTTAGTTTATGGAACCACAAGTACAACGAACAAAAAAAGGTATAAGATGGTGGGGGCTTCGACTTTTACTCCCTGCCATGATCTTGTCCTTGGCTTTTACTGGACTAAGGGGACAAGCTAGCTTTGCCAGCTATGAAAGTGGTACGCAAGACAGCAATGTAACGCTCGACGTAGCTTTAAATTCGCTGGCAAAACAACACAATGCGAATCTCCTTTTTGATCCAGAACAGGTCAAAGGCAAATGGGTCAAGAGCTCCAATCTGAGAGGCAGCAGCTTAGAGCAAGTTTTACGCAAGATCCTTGCTCCTTTCCGGCTAGATTTTCGGAAAGTAGGCAACAACAACTATATTATCAAGCCTGCTGCTCCAGCAGTCAAGAAGAAACGAACTTCATCTAGCTTTCAAACCAATGTCTCTCCCTCTGCCCCTAAAATAGCGATAATAGAAGTGACGGGCGTGATTAAAGATGCCGAGACGGGAGACCCGCTCATTGGGGTGAATATAAAGGATAGCAAATCGGGATTGGGAACAGCTTCCGATTTAGATGGTCGGTATAGCATGGAGGTCCAGGACAATTCCACTTTACTGTTTAGCTATATCGGTTACATTTCCAAAAGTGTTCCCATTCGGAAGCGAACCAGAATTGATGTAAATCTTAATAGCGATGCCACGCAGCTGGAAGAGGTCGTCGTCGTGGGCTATGGCTCTCAAAAGAGAAGTGACCTAACCGGTGCTTTGTCTTCTGTGACTGAAAAAGAATTGAAACAGCTACCGTCCACGGGATTGGATCAAGCGTTACAAGGTCGAGCGGCGGGGGTTTTGGTAACCCAAAACTCTGGTTCACCAGGAGGTGGAGTCTCCATTCGGATCCGTGGTATTGGTTCTACGCTGACCGCTGAGCCTCTCTATGTGATTGACGGTATTCCAGTCGTAAACGATAACCAAGGTACCTCTAGCAATTTTGCTGAATTAGATGGTGGCGGGCAAAATCCCAACGCACTTAATACGATTAATCCCAGCGATATTGAATCCATCGAGATTCTAAAAGATGCTTCTGCCACCGCGATATACGGCGCTCGGGCTGCCAACGGAGTGGTTTTGATTACGACCAAGCGGGGAACAAAGGGACGGTCCAACATCAGCTTTGAAAGCTTTTATGGAATCCAAGAAATCTCCAAAAAGATTCCCGTGATGAACCTGCGTCAGTATGCCGATTACTACAATGACATTGGCTGGACTCAGATTGAAGAATTCGAAAACCTTGATCTGTTAGGGGCAGGAACAGATTGGCAGGATGCCGTATTCCGCGAGGCCGGCATGCAGAATTATCAATTGACCATAACCGGGGGGTCCGAGAAAACGACCTTTGCCCTATCGGGTGGTTATCATCACAAGGAAGGGATCGTTATTGGCTCTGACTTCTCCCGCATATCGGCCAAAATCAATATCGACCATAAATTCTCAGATCGACTGCGCATTGGAAACAGCCTATTAGTAAGTCGAACCAATGAAAACATCACGTTCAACGACAACAGCAGTGGGGTGATCTATACAGCCCTACTGATGGTACCTAATGCGCCTATCCGAAACGTCGATGGTTCATTCGCCGGCCCACAGGAGGAGATCACCTTGTCATTCGATAACCCCGTGGCCCGCGCCCTGGAAACGGATGATGTCAATACCAAAGTGAGAGTACTCGCCAACGTATATGCGGAGCTGGATTTGTTTCCTTGGCTAAAGTATCGCACCGAATTTGGTAGCGACATTGTATATTCTAATCACAATACTTTTTTCCCATCCTTCGAAAGAGGGAATTTCTTTGGAAAATCAGGCGTTCGCCGAAGTCTTAATAACAGCTTATTCTGGATTAACAAACACTTACTCACTTTCAACAAAAAGATTGGCGAAAATCATAGTTTAACGGCCCTAGCAGGATTTGAGGTACAGGAAGGTAGATATGAATACCTATTTGCCTCCCGGGAAAACCTACCCACCAACGACCTTCAGCAGATCGCCTTAGGAGATGCCGGCCAGCAACAGAATAATGGCGGCGCAGGTCATTGGGCACTTCTTTCCTACTTTGGTCGTTTAAATTATGCTTACAAGGATCGCTACCTGCTTACCGGAACGGTTCGTGTGGATGGCTCCTCGCGCTTCGGCGCCAACAATCGTTACGGCGTCTTCCCCTCAGCCGCCTTTGCCTGGCGAGCTTCTTCTGAGGAGTTTTTCAAGTCCTTTAAGGATCTCAGCAACCTGAAGTTTAGAATTGGTTACGGGGCTGTCGGTAATCAAGAGATTGGACTCTACTCCTATAGTGCTAATCTTAGATCCATTAATACCGTACTTGGAGATCAGCTCGTCACCAGTTTCGCGCCGGATAACATTGCCAATCCAGATGTCAAATGGGAATCTTCTGTACAGACCAATATCGGTATGGACTTGGGGCTTTTTAACAATCGCTTTGAAGTCATCCTGGATTATTATGTCAAGAAAGCGGACGGAATGCTTTTGCCCGCACTGATACCAGGTACGGCAGGAGGCCTCAACCCTCCTTTTGTTAACATTGGTGAAATTGAAAACCGGGGATTGGAAATTACTTTAAGAACACAAAACACCAGCGGTAAACTCAACTGGCGCACGGGCTTGAATTTCTCCATCAATCGAAACGAAGTAATCAGTTTAGGTTCCACCGGGAATCTGGTGGGGCTAGTACAGCGGCTTCCAGTCACCCGTACCGAAGAAGGCCAGCCCATTGGTCAGTTTTTTGGATACGTGATGGAAGGGATTTTCCAAGATCAAGCTGAGGTAAGTGAAAGTCCATTTCAAAACGATGGGACGCGGGCCGGTGATATCAAATTTGCCGATCTAAACCAAGATGGCATTATCAACGACCTCGACCAAACCTTTCTGGGAAGCCCACACCCCGATTTCACCCTAAACATCACCAATGACCTTAGGTATAAGGGTTTTGACCTGAATGTCTTTTTCCAGGGCGTTTACGGTAATGAAATTCTGAACCTGGTTCGCAGGGATATCGAAGGTATGGCTGGATTAGTGAATCAGGCTCAAGTAGTGGATCAAAGATACCGCAACAATACACCTAGTGGAACGATTCCAAGGGCTACACATACCGACCCAAACTTCAATCGACGAATTTCCAGTCGCTTTGTAGAAGACGGCTCATTCATCCGATTGCGAAATATCACTTTGGGCTACAATCTGCCCAAACTAACAGCTAGCCGCTGGTCCATTCAGAGTCTAAGGATCTACGCGAGTACCCAGAACCTGGTAACTTGGACCAATTACTCCGGCTACGACCCAGAAATTGGTTCATTTAATCAAAACCCGTTGGTGAATGGAGTTGAAAATGGACGGTATCCGACCTCCCGCTCTTACACCTTTGGTATCAATGCTACTTTTTAACCCATTAGCAGCAGAGAAATGATAAAAATCTATACACCACTACTGATCTCAGCGATACTATTGATGTCCTGTGAATCCATTTTGGACAAACAACCCTTGGATCAGTTAACAACAGATAACTTTTACCGATCAGCCAGTGATATCAATAGTGCCATTTTGGCCGCCTACGCCCCCATGCAAGACATCGATTGGACCGGCAAAGGCTGGATGATGCTGGAGGTGCCTTCTGACAATGGCCAACCTGGCGGTACAGACCCGGAATTCTCTCCGATCGACAACTTTACGGTCAATGGGGATACTCCTCCGGTTGGCGCTTTTTGGGCCATCCACTATCGCCAAGTCACCTACGCCAATGTCGTCATAGATAAGTTGGGCAATACAGATATTGACCAGGCTCAAAAGAATGCTTTTGAAGCAGAGGCTCGTTTCCTAAGAGCGCTCGCCTATTTTGATCTGGTGCGCATCTTCGGAGCTATTCCTCTGATTACAGCCCCTCCTTCCTATGATCAGGACCTCCTCTTTCCTCGGGCTAACATCCAAGATGTTTACGCGCTGATCAAAGAAGACTTGAGCTTTGCATCAGACCATCTCCCCCTAGCGTGGGCAGGGCAAGATCTAGGGCGCGCCACCAAAGGAGCTGCCATGGGAATCCTAGCCAAAGTGCACCTCACTCGGCGAGAGTTTGGCCAAGCACGGGACCGTGCCAAAGCTATCATTGATCTAGGTATCTATGACCTGATGGAAGATTATGCTGATAACTGGGAATTATCAACCGCTGATAATAACAAAGAATCCATATTTGAAGTACAATTCACTGGCTGTGGCGCCTTTGGTACCGGGAATTCAAGACAAGCCTTCTATGCTCCTTGGGGAGAAGGGATTACCAAAGACAGAGATGGTTGGGGTTCACATATCCCAACTAGCCCCGTTAACAATAACCCGAACACCACGATAACCGATGCCTTTGAAAATGGTGATTTGCGTAAGGACGTTACCATCATGACCCCAAACACCTTCTATCCGACCATAAACCCCGAAGACGGAGGCTATACTTACCCGCAAGGGGGAGCCTCAGCGAGTTCAGTGAATATCAAGAAATATGTCGTAGGCTCTGCCGGTAACGTATGTTTTATGAGCACCCCCATCAATGCCCATGTACTCCGCTATGCCGATATTTTGCTCATCTATGCGGAAGCCTTGATGGAGATTACAGGAGGGGAAAGTACCGATCCAGAAGCCCTGCGGTACTTCAATCAAGTACGAGAGCGAGCAGGTCTGGACAAATTGGATAAGATAGATCGAGAAATCATTTTACGTGAACGTCGGGTAGAATTAGCCTTCGAAAACCAGCGCTGGTTTGACTTAGTACGAACGGGTAAGGCAGTGGAGACCTTGACCCTCCACGGGAAAAACATCCAGGACCATCATGTGCTTTTTCCTATCCCTAGTGCTGAACTGAAGATTAATCCAAAACTTACGCAAAACCCAGGCTATTAAGGCCTCATCCATCGATAATGTCATGAGAATCAAGCCTATAATTCTATTACTACTTGCTGGCATATATTTGTCTAGCTGCGAAGAAACACCGACACCTGAGCTGATCAGTATTACACCCAGTTTTGGCCCAGCCGGGACGCTGGTAACCTTTGAGGGCGTCAATTTAGGGAGCATCATAGAAATGAAGTTCAGTGAGCAGGTCATCAACTTTAATACTGCCTATAATTCTGATAATGCCCTCTTGTTCCGAATTCCGGAAAATATCCCCCTAGGTGATCATATTGTCTCCCTTGAAACGGAAGGGGGAATTGTCACTACCGAATTCCGAGTGACGCTTGACCCCCCGGAGATTTTCGGCTTCACGCCTGAATCAGCAGATGTAGGACAGCCGGTGAAGATTTATGGGGAGAATTTCTTCGAGCCCGTCTCCGTCTACTTCTTCGATAGTATTCAAGCCGAGATTTTGACCCTATCAGAAGATTCAATTGAGGTTATGGTACCGCAAGGCGTCGAAAAAGGTAGCATTACCGTGGTAGCCAATGGCGGTGTTACTCGTTCCCCAGTTCAATTCTTTTCCACGAATACCATTCTAGTCAACGATTTTGACGGGAACGGATTAAGAGCGGAAACCAACAAATGGATTTTCGTAGGCAGTATCGATCAAAATGGAAATACAGCCGTCCAAAACAACAACCCCGCACCGATAGATGGCAATTACCTCAAGCTAAGTGGACGCGACGAGCTCGGCATCGGCTGGATTGGTGGCGCCGAAAATCACACCTGGGATACCGATGTATTTGAGACCTTCCAAATCAGTACGGACAACAGTAATACCCTCTTCGAGATGGATGTGCATAGCAATGGGCGAGATCATACGCATGTACTCATTGTATTTCTGGAGAAAGATGGTTCTCGGAATGACTTCACGCACCAAGTCAAAGTTTCCGGCGATGGCTGGAAGCACATCAGCCTCCCGCTGAATCGCTTTAAGGATTTGAATGATGTCCTGGTAGATCCGGCCAAGATCAAGACCGTCAAGATTCACCTCAATAATGTGGAGGATTCGAACTTACCCTTAGAGGTTAATGTGGATAACATTCGGTTCGTGGAAATACTGTGATAATGGATAATTCAGAATCAATGCCTTCTTCAACATAATATGGAATATCATTTTAAAAAGACGAATATGAAAAAATTCCTACACCCTATCTTTTGTTTTTTCTTTTTACTAGGAATGGCCCCTAGCTTTGGGCAAACCTATCTAGATGAATTTGACAATGATGATCCGGCCTTCCTGGATGGAGCCGCGGCTTACAGCTTCAGCGAGGCAAACTCTGAATTGACAATCACCGGAGATGGCAACGCTGGGCCATGGGATGTGTTTGTGTACAAACCGCATGATCCTATGGCGGGAATGGAAACCGTGGTTGATGCCACTTCTACCAACAAAGTCTTCATTCGTGCCAAGGCGAGTAATGTTGGCACACAATTGAGAATGGACTTGCAAGACGTAGGCGGTTTCGCTACTTCTCAGGCAGGCATCACCAAGACTTTAACCACCGAATTTATGGTGTTGGAATTTGACTTCACGGGCAATTTCATCGACGGCGGTTTTGGAGGTACGAGCTGTAGCACTGGCCCCTGCAATGTGGATGCTACTATGATTGAGCAGATGGTCTTTTATATCAACCCTGGTGCAGGTGGATTTGGCGGTACAGTGGTGATCGATTACATCGCCTTTGGGGAAGAACCAGACCCCGTCATCACTTCTGATGTCTATCAGGATCACTTTGAACAGGATAGCTCCATCAACAACTTTACTTTCATTGGAGCCGGATACACCGTGGATGTGGATACAGATAATTCCGAAGTGAATATAGTAGGAGATGGAACCATTGCCATGTGGGATCCCCTAACCTACATCTTCAGAAATCCGAACACTTTGGATACCATTGATATTGACGTGTCAGAAAACAACAAGTTGTATATCAAGGCAAAATCTACTGTAGAGGGTACAGCTCTACGTATGGATTTACAAGATATTGATGGTTTTCTGACTACCGAAGGATCGGTTACCAAGATCTTAGGTACCGAATATACAGTCTTCGAATTCGATTACAGCGGCGTGCTGCGGGACCTAGGTTTTGGCGGTTCCCCTTGTACAGAGAGCACGGCGCCCTGCCCTGTTAACCCAGAACGGATCTCCAACATCGTGATGTTCATTGAGCCCGGGGTTGGTGAGTTTTTAGGTACAGTTACCATTGACTATATCTCCTTTGGCAAGTCGCTTGATCCACCTGCTCCTCCTGCTGAGATCGCGTATGGGGATCATTTCAATAATGGTACCACCAACTCAGTCACTGATCCATTTGGTCTAGTTAGTACGGAAGAAGGTACAGAATGGACCATTACTGGAGATGGAACGGCTGCAGAATTCGCCGCCGTAGCTTATGGATTAAATGACCAATCAACAGGTGAAAGCATTGTATTGGACGTGACGGGAAATAACCTATTGTACATTCGTGCAAAATCAACAGTTGAAGGTGTGCCCCTGCGCATTGACCTTATTGATACCTTGGATTTCCTCACCTCGCAACCTTCTTTGACCAAGACGCTTACTAATGAGTTCCAAACATACGTCTATGATTTCTCTAGTCAGTACATAGATGGTGGATTTGGAGGTACTTCCTGTGAAAATGGCCCCTGTCCTGTGGATGGAACGGCCATTGGCACGGTTTTGCTATATCCCAATCCTGTGGATGGTGCCTTCAATGGTGAAATTGTGGTCGATTTCCTTTCATTTGGCGCTCCGTTGGGCTCGGATGAAGGTCCAGCTGGAATCCCCAACTACGTCGACAATTTTGACAATAATGATCCTGTTTTCATCTCAGATATTGGCGGTTTGGTCAGTAGTATTGCTGATAGTGATTGGATAGTAACCGGTGATGGAACATCAGGTGCTTTTGCGCCTTTGGTTTATGATATTCATGATCAGGTAAATGGTACCAGTATTCTCGGAAGTGTAGTGGGCAGTGGAGACAAAATCTATGTGAAAGCCAAAGCGTCCGTTGATGGTACCGTATTGCGTCTAGATCTGCAGGATGAAGAAGGTTTTGTGACTTCCAATCCATCCGTCGAAAGGACGGTCGGTACAGAATATACCGTTCTGGAGTTCGATTATGCGGGTACCTATACAGACGGCGGATTTGGAGGGACTCCTTGTGATGCTGGACCTTGCCCGGTAGATGGCGAACGTGTCAACCAACTACAACTATTCATTGATCCAGGCACCGGGGCCTACGATGGCACCGTGAATATTGACTGGATTTCGTTTGGCCAACCTATCGATGAAAGCCCGGTAGGAGTGGTTAATTATAGTGATGACTACAATGTGGACGATCTCAGCAATATTTCAGATATGACCGGTTTGAGTAGTAGCATTGCTGACGGAGAATGGACCGTTGTAGGAGATGGGAATAGTGGACAGTTCTCTCCTATTGTTTATAGTGCTCATGATATTGCCACCAATGATAGTTTAGCCATTGACGCTGTCGGTAGTGACAACCTTTTGTACATACGGACCAAATCTTCGGTTGATGGCACCGTATTACGTATCGATCTACAGGACAATAAAGGCTTCGTTACTTCCAACCCTTCCGTACAACAGACATTGACTACAGAATACGCTATTTATGAGTACAATTACAGCAATACCTATACGGATGGTGGCTTCGGCGGCACGCCATGTACTTCAGGTCCATGTCCAGTAGATGGCCAACGAGTATCTGATCTACAGTTCTTTATTGATCCTGGTGTTGGAGCCTTTAATGGTACGCTTAGCATTGATTGGATCTCCTTTGGGCAGGAGTTGATGACCAATGTTCGCGAAATTCCCGCCTTGGAATCCTTGGCTTTATTTCCCAATCCAGTACATCACACTCTTGGCATGCGCTTCGACCTAGCTGAAGCCAGCCAAATCAATGTCCGACTATACAATGCACTGGGCGCTACCGTCTACCAACAAAACTTGGGCTTACAGCCTGCCGGTAGAGTGTTCCAAGAACTACAAGTACAGGACCTACAAGCCGGTCTTTACTTCATGCAAGTGACCATCAATGGTCAGCCTACCAAGGCAGTTCGGATAGCTAAGAAATAAGCAATCGATCAATAATAGGTAGAATGAGGAGTGGTCCTAAGTCATCACTCCTCATTCAATGAATTATAAATCCTCTCCCTTCTTTAACTTATTAGGCTATGAAATACCTTTACGCTCTACTCATCCTCCTTTGTCAAAGCTTTTGGCTGCTGGCACAAGATAGTTACCATTTAAATCTGCAATCCAGTCTAAGCAGCGACTATAATCTACCAAGCGGTAACTGGATTTTTGCAGATAATGAGGCCGCAAATTACAGTAACATCTCGAATTGGGGAGGGACTCGCAGTTCCGAAACCGTTACGGATCAAGCCTTTAGTCAACTCTCTCAGATGACCATTGGAGGGCAAGGCAATAACCCTTGGGATAGTGGCTGGAAGCTCAATAACACGCTGAGTATTCAAACCGGAGATAATGTACTCCTGGTGTTTTGGGTCCGGGCTATGGGAGATGGCGGAGCGGCCAAATTGTTCGTTGAACATGCCACGAACTTCAGCAAAGAGATATACCTGGATATCAATGTTACGGAGGATTGGGTACAGTACTTCATTCCGTTTGAGGCAACCAGCAACTACGGCGCCAATGGGCTTGCCTTTGGTTTTCACTTAGCCACGCAGCAGCAAGTTGTTCAGATCGGCGGCTTTACAGCCATCAACTTTGACCAGCAGATCAATCTCGATCAACTTCCCAGCGACTTCAATAACGAATTGTATGGTGGCCATGAGGCAGACGCTCCGTGGCGCGCGGAAGCCACTGCTAGGATTGAGGAATTGCGAAAGGCAGATCTAACTATAGAAGCACTGGATGGTCAAGGAACCCCAGTGGAAGACGCGCTCTTTGAAATCGAAATGATGCAACATGAATTTGCCTTTGGTTCGGCCATTACAGCGGCCCGCATCGCTGGTAACAACAACCAGAATGCGTTCTATGAGAACAAAATTCGTAACCTCGACGGTAAAGGGCATGGCTTCAATTGGGTCGTTTTTGAAAATGACTTGAAATGGGACGGTTGGGAAGAAGAATGGTTTGTCACGCACGATGAACTGGTCCAGGCAGTGAGCTGGCTACGAGAGCAAGACATCCAAATCAGAGGACACAATCTGGTCTGGCCCGGCTTACAATACCTTCCCGATGACATCGCCACCAATCTGAATAACCCAGACTATGTTTGGAATCGTATCGATGAGCGTTTACAAGAAATATTGAATTACCCCGGTTTAAAAGGGAACATTCCCGAATGGGATGTACTGAATGAGATAGTAGTAAATACCAGTCTAGAACCAACTTTCGCCAATGTGCCCGGTAATACGACCGGTCGAGAGTTGTACGCTGATATTTTCAAACGGGTCCGGGAAATTTCTCCAGAAACAGAGTTGTATCTCAATGATTACGTCACCCTCACGCTCAATAATACGGGAGGAGGGCAATACGACATAAAAAAGGCAAGAATCCAAGAACTCTTGGACGCTGATGCCCCACTTGATGGGATTGGTTTCCAGGGCCATATTGGAGGCTTTCCCAATAGCATACCTGCCGTCCTAGGGACATTTGATGACTTCTACGACAGTTTCGGCCTCAAAGCCAAGATTACAGAGTTTGATCTCCCACCGATTGTTTCAGAAGAACTAGGTGCCAAGTACCTGGAGGATTTCCTGACAGCCGTCTTCAGTCATGAGAGCATGAACGGGTTTCTCTTCTGGAACTTCTGGGACGTGGCCACTTGGCAGAATCCAGGAGCTAATCTATTCAGAGAAGATTGGTCTCAAACACCAGCCGGAGATACCTTTATTGATCTAGTCTTTAACCGATGGTGGACCGATACTACTGCTGTAAGTGGAACTGATGGAATCTCTGTGACACGAGCGTTTAAAGGGAAATATCAGATCATCTATAGCTGTGGAGGTGAAACAGTTAGAGACACCATTGATTTGACTAAAGATGAAAAACTCACGATTAGCTGCGACAACCTACAAACTAATACGGATGAACTGGCTAGCAAGCCTATTGATTTCCTGATTTATCCGAATCCTGCCCAAGAAGTGATTACGGTAGAACGGGCAGAAAACTCCAAGGCCAATATCAGCCTGATCAATGCTTTGGGGCATGTTGTCAAGGAAGTTATTTCTCAAGATGCCTTGCTTCTGATGAATATCGACGATATGAGTCCGGGCATCTATTTTGTTCGCCTTCAAACAGCTGAAGGCCATGGATTTCGAAAGATGATTATTAAATAAATAAGTTACGTTTGTAAGCGCTGTTCGGATGGTTCTATACCCACCATCCGGGCAGCTTTTTATTTTGTCTTTTGCTGGTAAGTATTCATTTCGGACTCCCACTCTAGGTATTCGCCCAAGAGCTCCTCCAGCATTTCTGGATTTTCCTCGACTTGATTCGAGCTTTCTCCCAGGTCCTTTTGTAGATTAAAGAGTAAGGTATCCTGCTCTTGTATCCAAAGTTTCCAAGGCCCTTTTCGAATAGCCTTCTCTTTCCGATACCGCCAAAACAAACTCCTAGATGGTAGGGGTTGCCCTTGTAACAGCAAATTTGAAAGATCTATCCCATCTAAAGCCTGGGCTTCGGTGCTCAGCTTGGCTAGTGACAAAAAGGTTGGCATCCAATCGAAACTCATTACCGTTTCCGCTGTACTTCCGGCCTGAATTCGATTCTTCCAATAGGCAATGGCAGGTACACGATGTCCACCTTCCAACAAGCTCCCCTTCGATCCATTCAATGTTCCATTATGTCCGAAGTGTTCGGCCCCATTGTCACTGATAAAAACGATGAGCGTCTCTTCCTCCAACCCTAAATCTCTAACCGTTTCAAACACCCGACCAATTCCTTCATCCATCACCTCCACCATCTCTCGATAAGCCCTTGATCTATCTTCCACTGGGCCGTAGTAGGTAAATTCATTGTCCGAGAATCGATAAGCGGGATCATTTCGTCCTTGAAAGGGAACATGCGGAGCCTCATGCGGAACGTAGAGGAAAAAGGGTTCATCTCGGTGCCTTTCAATAAACTCAACCGCATGATCCGTAATGAGATCCGTAACATATCCTTCTTCGTAGAGCGTATCCAGATTATGATACCAATCATAGATACCAGCATTATCATAGTGCGAGTGAAAATCGATATTCCCACTCACATAACCATAAAACTGTTCAAAACCATGATGCACAGGATTGTACGCTGGCCGATACCCTAAATGCCATTTGCCCATTATTCCCGTGCGATACCCTCCCCTTTGCAGAGCCTTGGCTATGGTAACGACATTCGTATCTAAACCATACTGTCTCGTGTCTCCTCTTACGTATATCACCCCTTCAAGGCCTACCCGCTGTTGGTACTTCCCGGTCAAGAGGGCGGCGCGAGTGGGGGTGCAAACAGATCCATTCGAATGAAAATCTGTGAACTTCAGTCCCCCTTGCGCCAACTGATCCAGATTCGGAGTTTGGATGCTATCATTTCCAAAACAAGTAATGCCCTGATAGCCGAGATCGTCAGCCATAATCAGTATGATATTTGGAGCGGATGTAACTGGCCTATCAGGGGAAGAACACCCCAGCTGTAAGCAGGCAGAAAGCCCAAGAAGAAACAATTTACCGTATCGCATAAGAAGCTCAATTAGTGGAAGACAAAAAAGGTGGACGAATAAAAATAGTTTTTAGTATCGATTGGTAAGGAACAAAATCGTAATTTGCTAAGGAAGAAAGACCGACAAAACACAAGTTTCAATGATTAAAAACCTACTAAGAGTAGTTGTTTTTCTACTTTTCTCTTTTGCCTTTTCTTATCCATATAGTTCTTCAACTGAAGTTTCCCGCCCCAATATCATTTTCATCATGTCCGATGATCATACCTCCCAAGCTTGGGGCATCTATGGCGGAATCTTGGCTGACTTTGTCAAAAATGACAACATCAAGCGGCTTGCTACGGAAGGCATGACCCTGGATAATGTCTTTTGTACCAATTCCATTTGCACGCCGAGCCGAGCCAGCATCATGACGGGACAGTATAGCCATCAAAATGGTGTTTATACGCTCTCCGAAGCCTTAGAACCTGACAGTATGAACATTGCCAAGGCCCTTCAGCATGCAGGTTATCAAACCGCCATTATCGGAAAATGGCATCTGAAGAAACAACCCAGTGGCTTTGATCATTTCAATGTCCTACCAGGTCAAGGGCGCTATCATGATCCTATTCTGAAAACAAAGGATAATTGGGAAGATGGGGGAAAAGTGTACCAAGGCTTCTCCGCAGACGTCATCGGTGATCTTTCCCTGCAGTGGCTTCAACAGAGAGACAGAGAAGAACCTTTCTTTATGATGACCCATTTTAAGGCCACCCACGAACCTTTCGACTATCCAGCTCGCCACCACTCCTTGCTAGCGGAGGAAGAACTCCCGGAACCTTCCTCCTTATACGACTTTGGCCCCTCCTATAGTGGCCGTTCCTTCGACGGACAGCAGCTTTGGCGCTTGGGCCAGCGTTGGGTCAGCGATACCGAAAAAGTAAAGAATGGTAAAAAGGCCTTTTATCCGGGGCTGCCCTTTAGCCTGGAAGGCTTAGATAGTTTAGAGGCACGCAAGAAGATCTACCAAAAATTTGTCAAAGACTTCATCCGTTCTGGCGCTGCCATAGACGATAATATTGGGAAGATCCTAGATTACCTGGATGAAGCTGGATTGGCTGACAATACGATTGTTATCTATACCGCTGACCAAGGTTACTTCCTTGGAGAGCACGGTTTCTTCGATAAGCGAATGATCTACGAACAAGCCTTGCGGATGCCCTTTGTCGTCCGATACCCCAAAGAAATCGCTGCTGGGGCCCGCAACAATGATATGATATTGAATTTGGACTTCCCTTCGCTATTTGCAGATTATGCCCAGGCACAACTTCCCCACTCTTTTCAGGGAAGGAGTTTCCGAGAGAATTTAACCGGCCAAACGCCAGCAGATTGGCGGGAGCAGATGTATTATCGCTATTGGTTACATCAGACCAATCGACCTGCCCATTTCGGTATCCGCAACGAGCGGTATAAGCTCGCCTTTTTCTATGGCCAAGCGCTCGACATGCCAGGGTCGCACGGGGAGGCCACATCACCGACTTGGGAGTTCTTTGACCTGCAAGAAGATCCCGAGGAAATACGAAACGCCTATGGGGATCCGAAGTATGAGGGCATTATCCGAGAAATGAAGGCAGCCCTTCAACAACTGAGGTCCGAAGTAGGAGACACCGACACTGGCGACGCCTTGATGCAGTCCATTTTCGAAGCATCCTGGGAGTAACAACACTTCCAAGTCTTCAGGGCTTCGGAAGTATTGCTATGAACAGCCAAAACTAAGTACTTGAACAGAATTATGAATAAGTTATTTTGAGATTATTTTTTTGCCAGGCGCGGCAGAAAACGTAGCTATGACCTAAGTCAAAGCGAGGCTTTCTAACAAAGTATGGCGGAAAAAGAAGCCAAAATAGATATTTGATAGTTTTGTTCACGTACTTAAAACCAACTAATCATGCATAAATCATTCCCCCATACGCTCCAGCTTGCTATTTGCCTGCTGCCGTTTTTTTTCCCATCTTGCCAGCCAAAGGTAGATCAAGAACCCATTCAACCTAATATCCTCTTTGCTATTTCTGACGATCAATCTTATCCATATGTAGGGATATACGGGGCGCAGGAACTATTGACTCCAGCCAGTGACGGAGTGGCTAAAAGAGGAGTGCGATTTACTAATGCCTTTTGCGCAGCACCACAATGTAGTCCATCTAGAGCGGCCATCCTTACTGGTTTAAATATCTGGCAATTAGAAGAAGCGGGTACACACAGTAGCTATTTCCCGAGAAAATTCCCGGTCTTCACGCAGCACTTGGCACAAACGGGCTACCAATTGGGCTATACCGGAAAACCATGGGGACCAGGAAACTGGAAAGATGCAGGTTGGCCTGAAAACCCGGTTGGTCCGGCCTTCAATGAAATCACTTACGATAGCGTCCCCTACACCGGTATCAATAAACGAAACTATGCGGCCAATTTCGAGGCTTTTCTTACCCAAAGACCAGCGAACACCCCTTTCTTTTTTTGGTACGGATGCCACGAGCCACATCGAGATTTTGAGGCGGGCTCAGGGCGTAAAGCAGGCAAGAAAATTACTAAGGCTGATGTGCCACAATTCCTACCGGGTGATAGCGTAATCCGAGATGATATCTTAGATTACAACTTGGAGATTGAATGGTTTGATCAGCACCTTGGAAAAATGCTGGCCTTGCTAGAAGCTAAAGGGGAGTTGGAGAATACGATTGTGATCATCACTTCTGACAATGGCATGGCCTTCCCTTACGCCAAAGCCAATCTGCAGGAATATGGTACCCATGTCCCGCTCATCATGGCTGGACCAGGGATCGTGCCAGGTGAGGAAAGGGCACAACTGGTAAGCTTAATTGATCTAGCCCCTACCCTTTTGGAGATGGCCGGGGCAGCTCCCCTCCCAGACATTAGCGGCATTAGTATGCATTCGCTACTTAGCGTCCCAGCTTCGGATGCATTGCCGGTACATAGGGAGTACGTGCTGACCGGGCGAGAGCGACATACCCATGCCCGGCCTGACAACTTTGGCTACCCTGCCCGAGCCATTCGAACGACGGACTTTCTCTATATTCATAACTTTGATCCTGCACGTTGGCCACTTGGTGACCCAGAAGTGGAATTCCCCGCCGACCACGTCTCGCCCACAGGCTTTAAGTCGATGGTAGGTGGTTTCCATGACATTGATCCGTCACCGAGCAAGTCTTTTATCCAGGATCATGCTGAGGACCTCCCTTTTTTCTACAATTTAGCCGTTGCCAAAAGGCCCAAAGACCAACTGTATTTCATTGAAAGAGATCCAGCCTGCATCGAAGACCTGTCTGAACATCCAAACTTTTTGACAAAAAGGGAGGAACTCCGCGCAATGCTCTTTGTCGCTCTTGAGGAACAAATGGACCCAAGGGTATTGGGGCATGGTGAAATCTTCGAAAGCTATCCCAGGTTTGCTGGTATGAGAGAATTCCCAGGTTTTCAAGAGCGAGGAAAATACAATCCTAAGTACGGTAAGGCGCAGCTGAACGAAAAGTAGCAACGCTTTGTCCCACTACGAACTTGTTTAAAAATGGAGCTTGAAGTTAGTTGTAAGAGATTGGCGCTCAAGCCCAAGCTGATTTCGAGAAGCGTACTTAAAAAGCACGGCTGGAGAAATAGCTAAAGATTTAGCTGCCAATGACTTGCAAACAAATCATCTATCTATTTTTAAACAACTTCTACCTAAAAACAAATATCGTGAGAACCCTTACAACACTATTCTTTTTACCCTTCCTGCTGTTGAGTTGCGACCGGCCGCAAGAAGCTGATGCAGCCACAAAGGACCCTGCCCTTCCCAACATCGTCTATATCTTGGCGGATGATCTG
>JAHQWA010000460.1 GCA_019634045.1 Saprospiraceae bacterium | reverse complement strand
GACCTATGAAGAGTTTTTGGATATCGAACCAGCTATTCCCGTATTAGAGGATTCTCGTGGTAGAATTTGGTTTTTTAATTCGTTACACCTTATTCGATACGACCCCAATTCCAAGGAGGTGGCTATACTAGGCCCTGATGATGGTTTACCAGCGGGCTTTTATTGGACGGGGCATCAGGCAAAGTCAGGGCAGTTATTCATGGGAGGAATAGAGGGCTTGACCATTTTCCATCCAGATAGTATTCAAACCTCTTACGAGCCGCCTAGAACTGTAATTACAGACTTTCGCCTATTCAATAAAACGGTGCCTCTGGCTGGTTCTAGAGCTGACACCTTGGAATGGGCATCTCCTTTAGCCGAAAGCATCATTTTCACAAATAAGATCCGTTTGAAGCACTGGCAAAATTATTTCTCCTTGGAATTTGCCGCCTTGGACTTGACCTCCCCTGCCACTAATCGTTATCAATACCAACTTGTAGGGTATGATGAGGATTGGTTGACTACAGATGCTAAACGACGCTATGTTACGTACACTAATCTCGACCCTGGCACCTATACCTTTCGGGTGAGAGGTGCGACTCGCAAAAGTACGTGGAGCACTTCCGCGGCTACCGTTGAAATTCGAATTTTGGCGCCCTGGTGGGCCACGATCTGGGCCTATACAGCCTATGCTTTACTCCTATTTGCCATCCTTCGTACTATCTATATTTTCCAATTAAGACGAAAAGTCGCGCAAGCTGAGGCAGAACAATTCAAAGAATTGGATGCTGTCAAAACAAAGCTATACACTAACATTACTCACGAATTTCGAACCCCTTTAACCGTGATTCTAGGCATGGCCGGGAAGGTGGAGGAAGATCCGAAAAAGTGGTTGGGATCTGGCATAGACTCCATTAAGCGAAATGGACAACGCTTGCTGCATTTGGTGAATCAAATGTTAGATCTGTCTCGATTAGAGCTTGGAAAGTTAGCACTCAACATGCATCAGGGGGACGTAATCCCTTTTGTTAGTTATTTAGTCCAATCCTATGAATCTTATGCGGAGTCTAAGGGAATTCAACTGCGGTTTGAAAAGAGTGTAAATAGTCTGGTGATGGATCACTCTGCTGATGCTTTGTCGAAGATTATCAGCAATTTAATTTCGAATGCGCTAAAACACACACCTGATGGTGGCCGTGTTACTGTAGGGCTGGATGTACAGGATAATCAATTGCTCATTGAAGTTATAGACACAGGAGTCGGTATTCCGGAGGATCATTTATCCCATATTTTTGACCAATTTTATCAGGTGGATAGTGGGATTACTCGGGAAACGGAAGGAACCGGAATAGGCTTGGCCTTAGTTAAAGAATTGGTGGATCGATTGAAGGGAGATATTAAGGTCAGCAGCCAAGAAAAAGTAGGCACTCAGTTCAAGGTTCTGCTACCTATCAGCCGTAAGGCCGAGATGAAGGAGCCGGTCACTGAGATGTATTATGTACCTGAGAATGTAATTCAACCTTTGGTAACAAAGGATGTTACGATCGAGCCAATTGATAATAAGCTACCCCTGATTCTGCTGGTGGAAGACAATGAAGATGTGGCCGCTTATATCAGTTCCTGTTTAGTTGGCCGTTTTCAAGTGATTCATGCGCACAATGGAAAGGTTGGGGTAGAAAAAGCCCTTAAGCTCATCCCGGATCTTATCATTTGTGATGTCATGATGCCAGAGATGGATGGTTATCAAGTTTGCCAGCTACTCAAACAGGATGAGCGGAGTAGTCATGTCCCCATCGTGATGCTGACGGCTAAGGCGGATGCAGATTCGCGCTTGCAAGGACTCCGACAAGGAGCGGATGCTTACCTGGCAAAGCCCTTCCAGCCTGAAGAACTGGATTTACGTCTGAATAATCTCCTGTATCTACGCGGGCAAATACAATCTCATTTTGGTCAATTTCCCTCTAACCTCCAGGATGCTAATCACTATCCGCAGGAACACGAGTTTTTAAGCAAAGTGAAGTCTAAAATTTTGGAACATTTAGCCAGCGAGGACTTTGGTATCCCAGAGCTATGCTTGGCAATCGGACTTAGTCGGTCGCAATTGCACCGTAAACTCAAGGCCATCACCGGAAAATCAACTTCACTAATTATCAGAGGGGTTCGAATGAATGAAGCACGCAAGTTGCTACATTCAGATCTTACTATCTCAGAAATAGCTTATGAGGTAGGATATAGTAGTCCTAATTATTTCAGCACCATGTTTTCAGAATCATTCGGTATTTCCCCTACAGAAATGCGGGATAAGAACTCCATGCAACAATAACGAAGAAGATTACAACAATAGCGAAGATGGCATTAGCAGATGGTATTTAGGTTTGTAGTGTTAACCTACATTTTTAACCATAAACCTATTACCCTAATGAAAAACCTCTTCATTACATGTCTTGTGTTGTTGTTCACACTATCCCTGTCTGCTCAAACCACCGATAAGGCTGCCATCCAAAAAGCCAAAGATGAAATCATTGGCACCTTCGGTTTTTACCCTACCATTTTTGAAATTGTTCCAGACTATCAAGTGCCAGGCATGTGGTCCTACTTCATTACTACCACAGGCCCACAGAACGCTATCCCGCCTAAATATCGAGAACTGATCAACCTAGCAGTGGCTGCCCAGATTCCCTGCGATTACTGCATTTACTTTCATACCGAGGCAGCCAAAGGTTATGGCGCTACCGAAGATGAAGTCAAAGAAGCTATCGTCACGGCTTCTTCTACCCGGGCTTGGAGTATGATCCTTCAGGGAAATGGCGTTGACCTAGATCAATTCAAAGATGAGTTCAAAAAGATGATGGCTTTTATGGCTAAGAAGGCCCAGAAAAAATAAGCATGCGTTCTAAAATTGCGCAGCCAGCATCAGGTTGCTGATCACGACTTGATCTGGTTGCCTTTCTTTTTGGTTGTAGAATACAAACTACGACCAACATGTTTCTCAATTTCCAATCCACCTAAATGAATACTAATGAACTTTAAAACGACTGTCCTTTCCTTCATTTTTCTACCCATATTCTTTTTGGGATTTACTAATAAGAGTGCAAGTCAAGATTCAGAAATAGAAAAAAAGACCCGAGAATTCGTGGCTTATGAATTACAGCAACAGGATTTGGTCAAGGCCAAAACCTACTTTACCGCCGCTGCCACTTTCCAGTGGCCAAATGGAAGTGGAGAAGGTTTAGACCTTGAACAATATATCCAAATAAGAACCCAGAACGCCAAAACTGCAAAGTTTGAGGCAGAAATAAAGGCTGTACACGTGGTGGGCAATGAAAGTATTGTTTTTGCTGATTGGCAGGGAACGATTATTAACGACCCTGAAAATCCTGATAGAGTCGGAAAGGTAGCCCAGGTTCCATTTGTATACCGCCTTTTCTGGAAAAATGGAAAGATTGAGCGTATGGAGATGTATTGGGATGGTAGAAAGATCAATAATGATTGGGGGCAATAGTCTGTAATTTTGGTCTTTTATCAATAGAATTGTTGGTCGTAGCTTGCAAAGCTACGACCAACTTACTATTGTACATGCTGATCGCTAGTTAACAACTACGACCAACTTATTTACACCCCTCCATCTCGATTACAAAGAACCCTTTGCTCGCAATATCCTGCTCCCACTCAGCTCGAAGTTGCTCCACATGACAAAAACGACACTGCTCGGCAGCTAATGCTTGTCCCTCCTGCCCTTTCGTCGCCAAATAGGCTTGACCATATTCGTAAATTAATTGGGGATCAGCGACTTCCGTCGGAGCTAAAATGTCAAAATGCATAATTCCGCCATCTTTCCGGGTCACATAGGTGTCCCAAACGTTTACTTTTCTACTTTGCTGTTGCATGATTATTGAATTTATAGGATAAGCACTATTTGGATACTTTATAAGGTAGGGAGAGATCTCCAGATGCAACCGAATACACCGCGTATACTCCTAACATAGGTAGATCCTTCTTGGAGCCATTCACCTGCATGTAGGCCGTTACCGCATCAAAGCTGAAGTCGGTTCGGTGATTCATTCGGTAAGCTGGGACAATTACTCGGATCGTCTTCCCCATGGTGATCACGGGAAAGCCGGGAGAATCCATATACATAGGCATGCCTGGATTGGTCGGAGGCAGCAGTATTTTTTCCTTCTCAGGATTGAATTGCTTCACAGACAAGCCCCCGGCAACCCTCTTGTCCTCATTAAGCACTACCCAGTGTGGATGCCAAATGACACCGTCGTTAGCAAAGTCTTTATCGTTATTCTCATCCCATAATGGCGTGTCATCAAAATCAGGGTGAGAGGTTAAGACTAGTGCGACAATGCCTTCGGTGACTCCAAAGCCGACATCGGTGGGCTTAAGGCTGGTTGGAAATACATAGCCTAAGACGGGTGCTCCATCCAGTTGCCCCACTGCTTTGGGAACAGAAGCACCTGCCTCTCCTTCTACTTCGATACTGAAGATGAGTTGTTCTAATCGCGTGTCAAATACCACAGAGGTGTTAGTAATGGCCAGATCCTTTGAGGCCTTAAAACTGGGGTCTTCATTTTGCCCCTGTGCAAACAGTGTGCTAACACTAAGAATAAATGCAAGAATCAATGTTTGTTGTCTCATGATTGTTTATTTTAGTTAGTAATCCTAACTTTATTAATTAATCGAAAAAAAACCTGATGCATTCACTAAATCAAGGCAACGCAGGGGGTTGCCTGAAGGCTTTCAGGATAATTGCTTTTGCAAGACAGGACAAATGTAATTAGGATTCCTAACTAAATCAAGTCTTAGTTAAAACTCCTTGATGAATATTGATTGGGGATTGTATCTAAACACTTGATATAGAGGGTGTAAATCTTCATATAAAAATTTTGCGCTGGGTAGATAAAAAGTTGAAAAATAGAACGAGCGCCATAATATCTCTATCTTTCATTTTGACATTTACGACTGCTTTCTAATTCTCCATACACCGATAACCTATAATTATGGCTAAGCAAAAAGTACTTTTTAATCATGATGCAGCAATTGATGAATTCATGGCTGCCCTATTACTTACTACCATGAAAGAGGTGGATTACTTGGGATCCATTATCATGAATGCAGATTGCATCTATACTTATGCTATGCAAGCCCAATGGAGGATTCAGGAACATCTTGGCATTAACCAAAAGAAGAATCCTATCACCCTCAGTCGCGCCCGGCAATGGAATCCCTTCCCTTGGCAATATCGAGGGGATTGCATTAAAGAAAGTAAGATCCAATGTTTAGCGAATACCCCTGACAACTCAGACTGGCCAGTCTATCCGGATGGCGATCTTTTTTTGCTTAATCAACTGAAAAAGGCGCTGAAAGCAAAAGAGAAAATCACGATGCTGGTCAATTGCCCAATGACCACCTTAAGAAATGTCCTTGAACAATGGCCGAAGCTGGCTCAAGCTATCGATCGTTTGATCTGGATGGGTGGAGCCATAAAGGTAGAAGGCAATCTTGATCCTACTACCCTACCACCGGAAGTAGCGAACCCAAAAGCAGAGTGGAACGCCTTCTGCGATCCAGAAGCCATCCAGTGGGTATTTGACAATACTCGTTTTCCCATTACACTCTTCCCTCTGGATGTGACCAATTCCGCAGCAATCACGCCTGGTTTCATGGCCAGTCTCGCTTATCAAGCCAAAGATCACCCCTACTCCGAGGTGGCATACCAAAGCTATGAAATTGTCGCCTCCGAATCTTTTTATGATATGTGGGATGTGCTGACGACTTGCTATATCCCCCATCCCGAGTTTTTTGCGAAGCCCATACAAATGAAACTCGCCATTGAAACAGAAGATTATTGGCAAGGAACACTGTACGAAGATGCTAAAAAGGGAAGAGATGTCGATGTCGTTATGGAACTCACGGACTCCGCTGCCTTTTATGATTATGTGCTACAGCAGTTTAAGCGATAAGCAATGCTGGCTGCCACGATGTTTGATAATTGTCATTTCCTGCGACCTAGGAAAATCACCAACTTCATGCCTAAAAATGAAAACCTTATGGTCTAAACATAAGAACCATGATTCCCGCTTCCTTGATTATTATTACTGGCCTTCCCGGAACAGGAAAGACAACCCTGGCCACCGCTCTAGCTCAGCGATTAGATGCCCATCATTGTAATACCGATATGATTCGTTCGGACCTGGGCTTGCGCGGGCAATATGATTCGGACACGAAGCAGCAAGTATATTTGGCCCTTTTGGAAAGTGCTAAAGGAGGACTGCAGACTGGAAATATCGTGGTGATAGATGGGACCTTCTATCAGGCGCAATTGCGCTCCAGATTCGATCAGTTAGCCAGGTCTCAGGCGGTGCCGATCCATTGGGTAGAATTGTGGGCAGAGCCGGACTTGATTCAAAAACGAGTGAGTAAGACCCGGACCTACAGTGAGGCAGATTTTGAAGTATACCTAAAGATCAAGGCAGCTTATGAACCTATCCTTACTCCTCACTTGCGCCTACAGTCTGATAATAGCAACCTCCAAGAATTAATTGAAGCGATTCTGGCTCACCTGGAGGCGGAAAAAAAGTAAGGGTGCAGTCATCAAAGGCTTGAGTCCCTATCTTTGATGCTGCACCCCTATCAAACGAGCAAATTCAATGTTTCTTTTTCACATCACATAAGTAGTGCGTCAATGGATTATCCAACTACTGTTTTCCCACTACTTAAGCTTCTACTGGCGTGGCGCGTTTTTCTAAATACTTTTCAAGCAAGTCAGGTACTTTTTCGAAAGCAGCCGCTATCCCTCGGTTAGTCTTTGTGCTGACGAAGGAAATCTCTTCTCCTTTAGCAACCAAAAAGCCAATGGGTTCAATCCCGACGCCGGCTCCGCCCGCGCCACCTTCACCATGACCTTTCTTAGGATCATCTCCTTCTCCAGCACCAGTTCCAAACCCCATCCCAACGCGGATTACAGGGATACAATGGTACTCACCTAAAGTAAATGCCTCTCCGATTACGGTCTCTGACCTCGCTTCTTTTTGAATGAAGTTGGTAATCTTGTCCATTAAATTTTCAATGTGCACTTCCATGATTTGAATGTTTGGTGAATAAATTAGATCTATAACAGCACCGCCTTAAGCAAGCGGATTAATCGATTTTCAATCTGTAGTTGTAAAGAAGATTGCCCCTGGTAATTGATTCCGAGTTGCCAAGGCTTGGAATTGAGTAAGCTGAAAATGGGGTATAGATAACTATTGAGTACGTAGTCATCGGTATCCAATTTTAGGTCGAATTGCTTCACCGTAAAGCTTTGCAGAAGCCGTGTGCCTAGCCTTTTCCAATTCCTTTTCCTCTTAGGCTTTCGTTTACTTGCCTTTTTCTTGGCAGATGAGGTTCTCGGTTCTAGCAAGGAATCCAATAAATGGAAGTCCTTCTTCCAAAACCAGACTCGTAGGTGTAGAACCAAGTCATCATCTAGCCATTTCAGTTGAAATAAGGCTATTCCTCGCCATCTAAGCCAGTAGAGATCCTTGCGGGTATCAATCCTTAACACGATGGGTGAAAAGAGTATCCAAACGATTGGAGCAAGGACGAATAAACTGATTAGTAGGATCATCACTTATGTTTTCTAGTAGAACTAAGGTATTCTAAAGCTTGACCATTTGCGCTGATCTTTCTACACTATTGCTATTGACTTGTATCAGGTGCTACCATAACAAAACTCATTTGAACTGAGGTCTTCTGCCAGTAACTTAATCGAGCATTTGTTGTGCATATGAATTCTTGTCCACCTTGGCCAAGAACAATTTCAAACCACCATAAATCGATGAATATGAAATTAAATGGGAAGCTTTTTTTTTACCGCTGTATTGTTAATGGCTTACTCCTACTTATCCGCACAGGTTTTGAACCAGGGCAACTTTGTATTGGGAGGAACCATTGGTGTCTCTGCCACTGATTCTAAGGTGTCTGTTAAAACCAATGACCTAGACCAAAAAGGAGAAGGACCATCTGCCTTTCAGCTCAACTTTGCCCCGAATGTTGGCTATTTCCTTGTAGATAACCTAGCCATTGGGATGGGGTTGGACTATACCTTTAGCCGCGTCCAAGATCCAAATCAAGACAGAACAGACGATAGCGATCTATTATTTGGGCCTTTTGCCCGGTACTACGTACCAGTAGGTGTGGATATGGCCTTCTTTGTCGAGACAGACTTTGGCTTTGGTAACGCTAGCGACCAACAGTACATCGGGACGGATCGGCAACGCATTAATACACAGGTGTTCGCTTTTGGAATTGGGCCAGGCTTCAGTATCTTCTCTACGCATGATATCGGGATCGAAGCATTGCTTAAATACAATTATGCGCGAAGTCAATTCGAAACTGAGAATGGAGGTTTGACCACTACAACGACTACTCGGACTAGCCAATTTGATGTGGCTGTAGGAATCCAGTTCTATTTTGGAGGAGTGAGGAAGGTGGGAGAATAGATTTACTTACTACATCTTTGGTGTTAAGAAGTGCCACTCCGCTGATGACAGCAGGGTGGCTCTTTACTTTTGTCACTCTACTAATGCATTGCTTCAGGTGGTTTGTAAATTCGCCAATTGCTGCTGATAGGTTTGCATCAGCTCAAAGTATCGTTGCACCTGGTCCGACTTGCTTTGGAGGACTGGTTCACCCGGTTTTACATCTAGGGCTGCTACTTTCAATCTGACATTGGCGCGATAGAGTTTATAATACAAAAACAATTGACGGTCGATCTCTCCGGACATGCATGGGTTACGTCGGAGATAAGCTGCTAGAAATCTTTCTTCTAAGTCTTGACGATGATGAAAATTTAGATCCATACACAAAAAGGCCAATTCATCCAATACATCCACTTCTCGAAAATGATCCCCAAATTCGATGCAGTCGAATATTACTGGTGACGCTAAGAGGAAAATATTTTTGGAGTGAAGATCTCCATGGCCATCGATGGTCCATCCTTGCATTTTTCGGACATAGAGTTGAAAGGCTTGTTCTTCCAAAAATGCTAGTGCGGACTCCACGATGTTTTCTAAAGATTCAATAGCCTCTGTGCCCAATAAGAACTTGATCTGTGGCCTAAGATTCAATATATCCGCAAAGTCGGCCTGCATTTGTTCTAAGGCAAGGGGTGTCCTGATTTGCTTCGCCTTGAGATGAAACTTGGCCAGTTGATCCGCAAGAAGCTCCAGGTGTTCTTCAGATACTTGATCTTTACGAAGTAGCAGGTCCATTTGTTGACGCTCATCCATCCTCCGCATCAGCACGGCATAATCAATGATCTGCCCCTCATTGTCTCCCGTTAAAATCTTACCGGCAAAGGCCCGGATCGGAATCACACCCAGGTACATACTCGGACTAAGTCGGCGGTTCAGCCGAACCTCCTCCTGGCAATAGAACTTACGTTTTGTTAGGGTTGAAAAATCGAGAAAAGAGAATTTTACTGGCTTCTTGATCTTGAGAACGTGCTCAGGACCGAGGACTAACCAAGAGATATGGGTTTCGATCAATTTGACGTCCGTTGATCCTCCTCTTGCATGCTGGGATTGAACGAGTAGCTCGACTTGTGCCTGGGTCATAACATTCCTTTTTAGGACAAGTTATTCCACATCAGGGTGCAAGTCGAGCATCTTAGTCAGTTGGAGAGTTGACATTAGTCATCCCTGATGCCCTTGTAGGGAGTAGACCTAAAGTAAAAGCAGCGGTTAATGGCTTGACATTCAGAGCTTCAGCCTGTTGTTATAGACTTGATTAATACGTTTTGGTCATAGTTTCTGTAACAACCAGGATATAATTTGCTCTACCCTTATGTTCTGGATTTAACTTCTTTAGTTGATTTTGTTCTACAGTACTAATGGTTATGTATTGGAAGTCGGGCTCGCTCGCTTTTAGATACCATAGGATACCTTCAAAGTTGTCAGAGTGGTAGGTTCCATTTAAGTGGAGAGAGATACCATCTGGTTGGTGGCTCTCCAGCATAAAGTAAGCCATGGTAGCGTCTTTGATGGCCTGTGCTTTAGGTAGATTTTCTCCTCCGTGTCCAGACATCATCTCCAACATCTTTTTATAGCCAGGAAGTTCAGGATCATATGCAATCGGTAACGGTGCTATCCAAGATTGTTCTTCTGCACTCAGGGTGTCTAAGGCTTCGAACCCCTTTTTATATACCAGACTGGCGTACTTCCTGGGAATATTGGTACCTACAAAAGGGATTCCCTCTTCTTTTGCCAGATCAACTACTGGTCGATAGTCAGTCTCGTAATTTGGCCACAATCGGACTAAGCTATCTAAGGCAGCGTCATCCATTTTTCCACTAAGGTAGTCGGCAAGTTCTTTCTCAGTATCTCGTTCAAACATCTCCGCTCCAATCACTAATTTATCGCCAAGCAAATCTTTAGCAAGCTCAAATTGAAGCCAGTGGCAGATCGGATTATTGTGGAATTCCCCAAAAAGGATGATGTCTGCCTTTGTTATGTTTTTCAGCATCTTACCATAGGAAACCTTCTTGCCATTTTGATTAAAGAGCTGATAAGCTGGCTTCCCTTGTCCCCATGCCGAGCTTAGAGACAATAGAATTATGGCTATGGAGAGAAATATGGGTCTGCAAATTAAAGAAGTAGTCATGACAGGATACTTAGTGCAAAAATTTAATGTAATGAATGCTGCTCATGGTATAGGTGAGCTTGAGTTTGGTGAAGGTATTAATTACCTCTAAGTAGTCTAAGCAGGAGCAGTTTAATTTTCTAGATCAGTTCCGCGAACTGGTACCACCCCGATCAGTCGTGGTCGAAGTTTCTTTGTCCGGTTAAATGTTGACATTTCCGGTTGATTCCGCCCGATGGGACTATTTTGCTGCGTCTACCCTATGGAACATTGAACCTAAAGGGCTACTTTTACCGCTGGTGACTGCCACCACTAGTTGCAGAGGTCAAATCCTAGCTCGATCGATGAATTATATCTCTATAAGTTTGTACCGGAAAATTATAGATCATGCCTTGGCGGAAGGGATGACAGAGCATGACTTTAAGGGCTTGCCTATACCTATAGATTCACTTAAGAATATCCAGGCGGTACCTGCTGATAACTTCTTCGCCTTACATGAATTATTGGATGACACCCTAGGGCCTGGCTTTGCCGTGCGCGTCGGGCAGGAAATGAAAATGGACGATTACGGTGTACTAGGGCTCTCCTGGAAAACTTGTTCAAGAGTAGGTGAGATTTATGAACGCAGTGAACGCTATTTTCAGTTGCTATCCAATACTTATGTCTTTAAGGTGGAAAAAGAAGGAGATCTTTCGAAGGTCTTTCTTTATCGAGATGCTTACCGCAGAGGCGTATCCCTTTCTAATGAAGCCACCTTCTCTGCTTCCGTTGTCGTACTAAAGGCCATGACCGAAAAGAACCACATCGAACCCCAGCGCATCTCCTTTAAGCATTCTCCTCCCAATAAGCTAGATAGCCACGAAGCCGCCTTTAACTGCCCTATCCTTTTTGATCAGACTCACGATTTTATGGTCTATAAGACGGCCGATCTAGAAATGCGCACTGCCAAGGCAGATGTCAGCATTAATAAATTCCTGTTGGAAAGAGTAGAAGAAGAAACCAAGGGGATTGAGGTCAGTTCTAACAAGGTAGCCGCTGATGTGGAAAGACTCATCAAGGATGCCTTGCCCAGTGGTATTCCCAGTATCCTCCAGATTGGCGAGCACATGGGCATGAGTAGCCGTACCCTTACCCGAAGACTCTCAGATAGCGGACTCACCTTTAGAAACCTGGTCAAGCAAACCCAGGAAAGAATATCTATCGACTTGCTCAAGAATTCTTCTACTAGCGTAGGTGAAATTGCCTTCCAAACCGGCTTCTCAGAGCAAAGCGCCTTCAGCCGCGCTTTCAAACAATGGACCGGCCAATCCCCTCTAGACTATCGGAATCGCCGCTAATTGTACTGAAATTCCCTTCCTGGCTTAAAGTGTCATAAGATTGGCGCGGACTGTCAAGTATCCAGTCTTGTTTTCCTCCAAATTTGCTTCTGTAAACAACACAGAAGTGAAATGAAAACAATCTATATCCACTTACTCCTGCTCAACTCTAAAAACACCTTTTAGTCATGGAAATCTCTATCAAATCAATAACGCTTTTGACAGCCGTTATCCTAACCGGCCTTTCAGCTGGCCTATTTTACGCCTGGATGGTTTCGGTTATCCCAGGTACGAAGAAGGTGATCGATATCACCTATCTGGAAAGCATGCAGTCGATCAATCGAGCAATACTTAATCCTGCATTTTATTTGATTTTTATGGGCAGTCCTTTGGCCCTTGTGATTAGTACCGTTCAACAGTACCAATCTGGGCCAAAGTTCTTGCTCCTCCTAGCCGCCACCCTGATCTATCTACTAGGCACCTTCGGCGTAACCGCCTTTGGCAATGTACCCCTTAATGATGCCTTGGATGTCCTGGATTTATCCAGTCTCGGCGAAGCGGAAATCAAAGACTTCAGGCGCTCCTACGAAGTGAAATGGAACCGTCTACATTGGATTAGAACCCTATTTGCAGTGCTTTCTTTCTTGCTCTCGGTAATCGCAGTTTTTCCCAATTCTGCCCCTTAACGCAGTTCAATTTTTCACCCATAAAAATTAAATAACAATGCCATTTTTTCAGCACTTAGATGACCATTCAGATATCACGGATATCACCTTTAATGATAGAAAACGATTGGGGCCTTTGGACAAGGTAGCGCATCGAATTATGCGGGGTGAATCGCCCTTGTCAACAGCCGAAAAAGAAATCATGGCTGCCTTTGTTTCCGGCCTTAACGCCTGCCAGTTTTGCTATGGGTCGCACGCAGCAGTGGCGGCACAATTTGGAGTAGAGACGGATATCATTGAGCAACTCATAGAAGATATTGATCAAGCTCCCATCAACGATAAGCTTAAACCCATTTTCCACTACCTAAAAAAGCTGACGGTATCGCCCAGTAAGTTGGTGCAAAAGGATGTGGATACAGTACTAGCTGCCGGCTGGACAGAAGAAGCACTCTATCACGCCATGCTCATTGGCTGTCTCTTTAATTTTTACAATCGCCTATTGGACGGCCATGGAGTCAAAGGGAACACCTTTATCTATCAGCTTGGGGGAGATCACCTGAGTAAGAACGGCTATGGCGTGCCTTGGTTTATCTCCTTGATCAAGAAGCCACTTCGCAAAAACAAGCTTAAGCGCCTGGCAAAACTAAAAAACAGCGCCGCATAATCGTCAAATCAGTTCCATTTATAACATCAAAAAATAAAATCTAATGACCAGTAACATCTTAGTAATCGGAGGAACCGGAAAAACGGGCCGAAAAGTAGTAGAAGGATTGCAAAAACAACAGCAAAACGTAAGAATAGGATCTCGAACTAATGATCCTGCTTTTGAATGGAATCACCCGGCGACTTGGCCCAAGGCATTGGCTGGAATGGACAAGGTCTATATTAGCTATTATCCAGACTTGGCTGTTCCAGGCGCCTTGGAAGCCATTCAAGGGCTGACAGCAGCAGCGAAGGCAGCTGGGGTTAAGAAATTGGTGCTGCTCTCCGGTAAGGGGGAACGAGAGGCGGAACGTTGTGAAGAAGTGGTTGCCAATTCGGGCTTGGACTATACCTTGGTGAGAGCTTCTTGGTTTAACCAAAATTTCAGCGAAAGTTTCTTATTGGAACCTATTTTGGCCGGGCATGTAGCTTTGCCTATGCCGGAAGCTGAGATTCCGTTCGTAGATACGGGAGATATTGCTGCAGTAGCCGTCGAAGCACTGCTACACGATCAGCACAATGGAAAGACTTACGAAATTACCGGTCCACGTACGTTGACTTTTCAACAGGTAGTGCAAGAAATTGCGGCTGGAATTGGCAAGGATATTAATTTTCAGGTCGTGACCCAGGAGGAGTATAATAAGATGATGGAGTCAGCCGGAGTGCCCGCCGATTACATCTGGTTGTTTGATTATCTCTTCCGAGAGGTATTGGGTAATCCCGACAATCAGGTGGTCACTAATGATGTCGAAAAGGTATTGGGGCGCCCCGCGACGGACTTCAAAGAATATATAGAAGTCACGGCACGAACCGGGGTTTGGAACCAGCCCATTCCTCAATCTATCTAACAAGCTGAGATTCAATTAACACCTCAGGAATAGTTCTACTTTGAAGGTGGTTGTTTAGGATAGCAACTGCCTTCGAAGTATTTAAAATTCGCCAATACTATGGGCCGTTTCTCGTCACAGCTAAGTAACAATGGTTGCCTTCTGTGGATTAAACCACGCCAAATTATTGAAGACTGGCCGAAAGCACTATTTTTGGCGGCCATGCGGCTCCCCATTTTGTCTCAAACCCATAATTTGCTATCAACAATGACTCGCAACGCCCTTTCTCACTACTTCTCCCCCTTGATTAGCCTATTGCTATTGTGCTCTACTTTCACTCAAGTTTGTGCCCAAACGAGCTATCCTTACCGCTTAGATGGGACCAAAGATGGAATTATTTTGGGGGCCTCTATTGGCCTCCTGACTTTTGCGGAGCTCAAGTATAAGAAGATCCAACCGCTGTCTTATGAGGAGCTAAGTCAGTTGAATAGAAAGGATATTTGGGCGATAGATCGGCCGGCTACTTTCAATCGATCTATTATGGCTAAAAAATGGAGTGATGGCCTGCTATATTCTTCTCTTGCCCCTCCCCTCTCCGTCGTATTTAGCGGACCCAAAAATGGGATTGGAAGAAGTTCTGTTTTGATGCTGGAAACCCTTTTGGTAAACACGGCGCTCACCGATTTCACCAAGGTTTTGGTCCGGCGTAAACGTCCCTATTTATACAATGAATTTACCGAAGCGAAGAAGAAGCTGTCCAGAAAGTCAAGGATGTCTTTTTTCTCTGGTCACACCTCCACCGTGACGGCGATGTACTTCCTCTCCGCTAAGCTGTTTGAAGACTATAATCCGGATAGCAGATATAAATCTGCTGTTTGGACTACGGCCATTCTCATACCCGCAACCACAGGACTATTGCGGGTAAAAGCAGGCAAGCATTATTTTACAGATGTGCTAACGGGCTTCCTTGTAGGAGGGGCTATCGGTTTTCTCATTCCTGAAATCCACAAATTGTAATTCTTCCCTTAGCGAATTTTTTGCCGGAATATGATTAAATATCCATCGGGGTCTTCGATTTGAAACTCCCTCATGCCATATGCCTTATTTTCCAGCGCTTCCTTGATAGACACCTCCTTGGCAAGAAATTCTTCATAGATCGCATCGATATGTTCAACATAAAAAGCTAGAGATGCATGTCCTGTCGGTGAGCCTGCTGTTCGCTGATCGAGAAGCATGAGACTTTGCGCCGTATCTCGCTTTACTTCGGCATAATAAGGTGGGTTGCCATAAGTGTTCATCAAATCAAAGCCTAGTTTGAAACAGTAAAACTCTATAGATGCTGAAACATTGTTTGCTCCTAAAACGGCAGAATAGTGCGTAATTGATCCTTCTTCCATAAATCAGTGGTATGACTCCAAAGTTACGGGATCGCATTCATTTTTTGGCCCCGCTGTCCTCTATCTGTGAAAATACTAGACTTAAATAGGATAACAAATTCTGCCTGGTGAATCTGTCATTCTATTGTTCATCTTCTGATCAATATTGTTCAGCCTTGGTATTCGTGCTGTAGAGATACTACCTTTTTTCATAATGGCTATATATCCTTGTAAATCCTACCCTTAGTGTTGTTGGTAGGGGTTTCTTGTCTATGACCCTTTTGATCATTTGTCTATCTATTAATGAAATTCAAATTCACTAAGACGAAAGCCCTCCAGGTCTTCCAAGCACTAATTTTTCGATTTGTGTTCAGTTTTTGTGCAGGTTAAATTGCTGCAACTTACCAGAATAAGTTAGAGCTTAGTGAAGCAAATAGTTGAGCTATTTATCCAATGCGCTGAATTGCCCGGTGTCAAGCTGTACACCTAGCAGATCAATTTAAATCCTTCTTTCCATGCAATTCGAAGCTCGTTTTCTATCAAAGGCACTACTGCTAAGTCTGATCATGGCTCAGATGGCTTGTAGTACCGATCTACCGAAACCTATTGCGCTTGCTAGTAAAGAGCTCCCCAAGGAAATTGATTTCAATATTCACGTTAAACCCATTCTATCCGATAAATGCTATGCTTGCCATGGCCCAGATAAAGCCAATCAAAAAGCAGGCTTGCGATTAGACCAAGCGGAGGCGGCATTTGCCGAGTTACCAGAGTCTCCAGGTAAGTTTGCAATTGTACCGAAAAGGGTAAAGAGGTCAGAAGTATTTCACCGGATTATCTCAGATTCACCGGAACAGATGATGCCTCCGGCAGAATTCAAAGTCGAATTATCTGATTATGAAAAGGCCATGCTCATCCGCTGGATTGAGGAAGGGGCAGAATACAAACCGCATTGGGCGTTTGCAAAACCTGAAAAACCAAATGTTCCCCAACTAAAATCCGGAGAAAAATTGGCCAATCCTATTGATGCTTTTGTGCGGAAAAAACTGGAGATGATGGAATTAGAACCTGCTCCACAAGCGGATAGATCATTACTGTTGAGAAGGTTGAGTTTCGACCTGACAGGCTTGCCACCGAGTCTGGAGGAGATGGAAGCTTTTCTGGCCGACGATTCAGCGGATGCCTATGAAAAGCAAGTAGATAGACTATTGTCATCCGTGCACTATGGAGAAAAGATTGCTACAGACTGGATGGATCTAGCTCGTTATTCTGACACTTATGGCTATCAAGTAGATCGGTACCGGGATATGAGTCCATGGAGAGATTGGGTGATAAAATCCTTCAATGAAAATAGGCCATATGATCAATTCATAACTTGGCAACTTGCAGGTGATCTATTGCCAAATGCTACCCGAGAGCAGGTTTTGGCTACGGGCTTCAATCGCTTGCATCCGCAAAACATGGAAGATGGGATCGTCGGTGAGGAATTTCGCGTGGAAAATGTATCGGACCGTGTGGCCGTATTAGGTGACGGCCTGATGGGCCTCACGCTATCTTGTGCCAAGTGTCATGATCATAAATATGACCCCATTTCACAGAAGGAATACTTTGAACTGTATAGTTTCTTCAATAACATCAATGAAACGGGGCAAATCTCATGGGATAAAGGAACCCCTGTCCCTACCCTCTTGCTACCCACGAAACAACAGGAAGATTGGCTGGCACAACAGGAAGCGAAGATCAAAAATAAAGCTTCAGACTTAGAGCAGATTTCACAGTCAGAACAAGCGGCCATCACCCGCTGGGTGCAGCGAGAGCACTATCGGCAACTGCCTAATCAACACCCAAGAAAAGGCTTGATTGGGCATTATTCATTGGATAGATCGCCGATGAGCAATGCGGTTAACCCTCGGCAGCGGGCGAAAATGGAGCGGGCATTCTCTAAAAAGGAAGTCCCTCAATTTGTTGAAGCTTACGGTGGCCAGGGATTGCAGATGGACGGTGATGCCTGGCTAAACCTACAGGATGTTGGCGTTTTCAGGCGAAGTGATGCTTTTTCCGTCGGACTCTGGGTGTTCTTGCCTAGGGAACTTGAGGAAGGAGTGATCTTCCATAAAAACAAAGGAACAACCCTACATTCCTACCGTGGCTTTCATCTCTATGTAAAGGATGAAAAACTGCAATGGGTAATGGCCCGAACTTATCCCGAAAACGCGATTATTGAGCATACCTTAGTGGATGTGCCTCGGGATAAGTGGGTGCAATTGATGGTCACCTATGATGGCTCAAGTAAGGCAGCAGGTACAAGGCTTTATCTGAATGGTGAGGAATTGCAGACAGAAGTGATCAAGGACAATTTATATAAGGATATCATTTTCAATAAACTGGTCGACATTATCTATCCGAAACCGATTGAGCCCACTATTAAGGTGGCGGGTCGCTGGCGAGGCAAGGGCTTGAAGGATGCCAAGATTGATGAAATCTTGGTCTACGATCGGCAACTGTCGACTTTAGAAGTTCAACAAGTAGTGGGCCAGAATCAATTGGCCGATGTTCCTGCCACGAATCTTAAATCGGACCAACAACAAATACTCACTCAATACTACCTCACACACAATTCCTCCCCCTATCAAACTACACGCGACGAACTGATGAACCTGCGCAGCGCTTATGTAGACTCTATGGAGAAGGTGCAAGAAGTGATGGTGATGGAGGAGATGGAAAAGCCTCGCTCGACTTTTATCCTAAATCGAGGTGTCTATGACGACTATGGCGAGGCGGTGTCTCCTAATACCCCCGCTAGCGTCTTGCCCATGCCGGAAGACCTACCTAGGAATCGACTGGGACTAGCACAGTGGCTCACCCACCCAGACCACCCGCTAACCGCCCGCGTAGCCGTCAACCGATACTGGCAAAACTACTTCGGGCGGGGTCTAGTTAAGACTGCCGAGGATTTTGGGAACCAAGGCGAGTTACCCAGCCATCCAGAACTACTGGATTGGTTGGCCGTCAGCTTCGTAGAGTCGGGCTGGGATGTGAAGGCCTTGCAGCGCATGATCGTGACCTCTGAAACCTATAAGCAGAACTCCTACACCAGTCCAGAACTGTTGGAGAAAGACAAAGAAAATATATGGTTAGCCCGCGGACCTAGTATTCGACTAACTAGTGAGATGATGCGAGATAATGCTCTGACTGCTAGTGGATTGCTAAATACAAAGGTCGGCGGCGAAAGTGTTCGGCCCTACCAACCTGATGGCCTTTGGAAAATGAACTTCGATGCCTATGTACAGGACACAGGGGATAAGCTATATCGCCGTAGTTTCTATACCATTTGGCGTAGAACGATCCCCAACCCAACCCTGGCTACCTTCGACCAACCCGAACGTCAGGCCTGCACGGTTCGTCGACAAAAGACCAATACCCCATTACAGGCACTTGTTCTCTTGAACGATCCCACTTTTGTAGAAGCGGCTAAAGTCATTGGCGAGAAAATGACTCGACAATCTTCTACTGAAGTAGCTATTCAGGAGACTTTTGCGAAGTTGACAGGTAGGGTACCGAACCCCAAAGAACTCCAGATGCTCTTGGAATTACAAGCGAAGGAATATGCGGTTTTTACCGAGAACCCCGCAAAGACAAAAGGTTGGCTAGAAACCGGTGCGTACGAAATTGATCCCAAGTTGGATCCCATTAAAATTGCGGCAAACGCGGTCGTGGCTAGCGTCATCCTCAATGGCGACGCTACGATTACTAAAAGATAAGCTTATGAGTCACCATCACGATATTCTCCGATCCAACGACAAGGATCTGCAAAAGGTAGAACAACAAATTGATCGCCGGCAGTTTTTAACCAAAACCTCACTGGGCTTGGGAGCGATGGCACTGGGTGCTCTACTTAATCCAAGTAGCCTGTTGGCTAATCCCTCGAATAGCTTAGCCAAACAGTCCAGTGGTGGCGGCCTTCCCGGTCTACCGCATTTTCCACCTAAAGTAAAGAGGATCGTATATTTATTTCAAAGTGGCGGCCCTTCCCAGTTCGAGACCTATGATTACAAACCCAAGTTGCAGGAATTATTTGGGCAACAATTACCGGATTCAGTGCGTAAAGGTCAGCGATTAACAGGGATGAGTGCCTCTCAGTCCTCTTTGCCGATTGCTCCGTCCCTGTTCAAATTCAAACAGTATGGTGAGTGCCGAAAGTGGGTGAGCGAGTTGATGCCCTATACCGCTGAAATGGTCGATGATCTATGCTTCATCAAATCGATGTACACAGAGCAAATCAATCATGACCCTGCCATCACCTTCTTTCAGACTGGGCACCAACTACCTGGTCGCCCATCTATCGGATCCTGGGTCAGCTACGGCTTAGGCTCAGATAATGATAATTTGCCCACCTTCATCACTCTAGTTTCCAAAAAGGGTGGCGGACAACCGCTATATGCTCGCCTCTGGGGCAACGGCTTTTTGCCCACAGAGCATCAAGGGGTACAGTTTCGATCCGGCAAGGACCCTGTCCTTTTCCTCAATAACCCGGAGAACTATGACGGAGAAGATCGAGCGAGAATGTTATCCTATCTAAAGCAACTCAACGGGATCCAAAACGACACCTATGGCGATCCTGAGATCAATGCCCGTATTGCTCAATATGAAATGGCCTATCGGATGCAAACCTCCGTACCGGAAGTCACGGATCTTTCAGACGAACCCAATCATGTGTTTGAAATGTATGGAAAAGAAAGCCGTGATCCGGGTACTTATGCCGCCAACTGTCTCTTGGCCCGCCGTCTTTTGGAGAAGGGGGTGAAATTTGTACAACTCTACCAAAGGGGATGGGATCAGCATGTCGGTTTACCAGGAGGAATCAAGAAACAATGCCGCATGACCGATCAGCCTACTGCTGCTTTATTGAAAGATTTGAAACAGCGTGGATTACTACAGGATACCCTGGTAATCTGGGGAGGAGAATTTGGTCGTACAGTCTACTCTCAAGGTAAGCTTACAGCTGCTACCTACGGCCGAGATCACCATCCCCGCTGCTTCACCATGTGGATGGCTGGTGCAGGAGTCAAACCGGGCTTCAGCTATGGTGAGACAGATGATTTTAGCTACAATATCATTAAGGACCCCGTACATGTTCACGATTTTCATGCTACCCTCCTCCACTTGATGGGTATTGATCACGAGCGCTTGACTTTTAAGCACCAAGGGCGAAGATTTCGCCTTACCGATGTGCATGGTCATATTGTAAAACCCATTTTGAGCTAAAACTTGAGAGAGATGAATAAAAGTAGACGAGATCTCCTGCGGACAGGACTGGGAATGACCCTTGGAGCGATAAGTTGGCCAGCCTTAGGGGCCAAAGTCGGACGTCATAAGAGGATATCCAAAGAACCGCGAATGGTAGGGCATGGTGATTATCAATACAAAATAGTCGAAAATTGGGGAGCCTTGAGTGCTGTCCGAAATCCCATTTTGAATTGCCATGAAATGGTGATGGACAGTCAGGGACGACTCATTATGATCGGAGATCATCCCAGGAATAACATTTTGATTTTTGATAAATCTGGAAAGCTATTGGACTACTGGGGGACCGCTTATCCGGGCGGGCATGGTCTAAGCTTGTCTAAGGAAGGTGAGGAAGATTTTCTCTTCTTGACGGATTCCGGTTGGTTCCTTAATAAGTCAGGTAAATGGATTCGCCACAATGGTCGTGTCAGCAAAACCACGCTGGATGGCCGGGTGCTTTTTGATATTGGGCATCCACAGACTATCGGCGTATATCAACCGGGAGATCATTTTTGTCCCACGGAAGTGGCGATTGGACCCAATGGGAATATCTATGTTGCTGATGGATACGGCATGGATTATATTCTTCAATACAATGCGCAAGGTGAATTCATCCGTAAATGGGGCGGCCATGACAATGCGGATAAAAACTATAACCTCTCCAATGCACATGGCGTGACCATTGACTATAGAACCCCTAATAAACCGCTAGTTGTTTGTTCTTCTCGTAGTGAAAACGCTTACAAATTCTTTACGCTGGACGGTAAATATGTCAGAACCTTACATCTCCCCAATATGTGGGTGTGCCGGGCCGTGTTTGACGATAACAACCTGTATGCTGGTGTTTGCTGGTCCATACCCAAAGGCGGAACCTTTGATTGGCAAGCACATACTGGTTTTGTAACGATTTTGGAGGGCGATCAAGTAGTTTCTAATCCTGGAGGTACCTCACCGGAGTACAAAGATGGGAAGCTTCAAGCTGCACACCAGTTGGCAGACAAACCGATTTTGCATGGCCATGATGTCTGTGTAGATGAAGATAAGAACCTGTATATCTGCCAATGGAATGCCAATAAAACACCGCCGCTAAAATTGGAACGGGTATAGGTAATTACAACTGCTCGTCAAAGAAGCGGAAGGTTTTACGAACGTGTTCTTGCCAATAGGGCCACTCATGCCCCCCTGGAAACTCCTGATAGGTATGAGGTATATTGGCCGCGGTCAACTCCTGGTGTAAGGTCTGATTGGCTGAAAGTAACTCATCGGCAATTCCGCAGTCGAATCGTATCGGTGGGAGTAGATCCCTGTTTTCAATCATACTATCTATCACATTGGGTGTCTGACAGGCATCCATGTAAGCACTCAATGGCTCTTCTACGAATTGCGTCATTTGTTCCAGGCGAGTAATAGAGCTATGTCCTGATATCGCCCGGAAATGACTTGGAAACCGCGAACCCAGAGATAAGGCTCCATAGCCACCCATGGATAAGCCCCCAATACACAAGGGAGAAGAGGTGCTAGCCCCCACAATGTTCTCCGCAATGGCTAAAGGTAAGTCCTCTACAATCCATCGATCAAAGGCTTTTTGATGGTGGGTGAAATAGGCCGAACCATCGCCCCATAAGCCATCAGATGGCATCGCGATGATAGCGGGTTTGACGGCCTGTTCTTGAAGTAGCTGTTGGAAGGCCACATGGGCACCGCCCTTCAAGGCCCAAGCCCAAGCACTTCCATATACACCGTGTAATAGGATGTAAATAGGTAGGTCTTTGAAATTTGGGGCCTCAGCCGGAACAAAGAGGCAAACATCTCCCCGACCCTGAAGATTAGCGGTCTTGACGGTCATAAATCGAAGCCCGGCATGCTCGTAAGTGGGATCTGATATTTCGATAGTTCTGAAGCTACTCTTGGACATAGGTTGTTCTTAATCAAACACAATCACTCCCTTCGCATTTCGACCCTTGAGTAGGTCATCAAAGGCTTGCTCAAGTTCATCTAGCTGATACTCCTTGGTGATCATCTCATCTAGTTTCAACTCGCCCTTTTTGTATAGGCTCATCACCTTCGGAAAGTCAAGCTGTGGCCGACATTGTCCATACAGAGGGTTAATGTAAATCTTATCCCATTCGAAAAGGCGCATGTCGATCGTGATGTCTTCCTCAATTCCACTTACTTGCACAGCGGTACCCGCATTTCGTACCATGGCCAGCGGAGCCGCTCCTAAAGCTGGTACGGCGGTACATTCAAAAGCATAATCCGCTCCTCTCCCATTGCACATCTCCCTTACTTGGGCTGCTGCCTGGATCAAGCCCTCATCAGCTCGGTCCGCTAGCAAAGTATCAGTAGCTCCAAATTGCTTGGCCAAGGCGAGTTTGTCGGCATTGATGTCAACGGCAATAATCTTGGCTGCTCCGGAAATGGCTGCTGCTTGGATCACATTCAAGCCTACTCCCCCGCAACCTAGGACTGCTACAGAACTTCCCGCCTGCAATTTGGCGGCGTTGACTACGGAGCCATAGCCCGTCATCACCCCACAACTCACGATCGCAGCAGCAGAGAAGTTCAACTCTTCCTCCTCTATCTTGACGAGTGCCGATTGCTTAACTATGGCATATTCACTCAAGGTGCCGAGATTAAAGGACCGTTCAATCACTTGCCCTTTCCATTGCGTTCCTTCCAGATGAGCATGACCAGGCGTATGGCCATTGCCACCCGCTACGACCGGGGAGTTATTTTCGCAGATATGCTGATTACCCTCCTGGCACTGAAAGCAAGTCATGCAGGGGGTGGCCCAGTTAAGAATCACCTTGTCCCCAATCGAGAAGCCGTCAACAGAAGCACCTATTTCTATCACTTCTCCTGCCCCTTCATGTCCCATCACAATGGGTTTACCCCAGGAAAGAGAATCATAATCCGTATGACACAGGCCCGCCGCCCGCATTTTAACTACTACCTCATCCGCTTGCGGTGTTGCTAAGCTGACTGCTTCGATCACGAATTGTCCGTCACCGGTGGCGATGGCGCTCATTGAACTTCTAGACATATTAGGTTTTCATTTTTAGAACATCTCCCTAGACCACTTTCCGGTCAAAAAGGAGCGGGAAAAACTGTCCCTGCATCTTCTCGCCTTTCGCGATGGGAGGCACCCCTTGCAACAATTCCTCATTGGCGTTAGAACGAGTACCATCAGCGAATACGTTGAGTACAAAGGCTCTACGAGATTGGTTCGAATAGTTCTCATAAGATCCATGCACCATCAGCGGATGATGAAAGCTGCCATAGCCTTTGGGCATTTCTACCGCCACTTTTTGGTCATATTGCGCCTTCTGTTCCACTGTCAGGTGATCCTTTAAACTTTCCATATTGCCTCCTAGATCGATTCGATCTAGGAGATCCCATTGGTGGCTTCCCGGAATATAGTGTAAACACCCATTTTCAGCGCTAGCATCATCCAATCCCACCCAACAAGTTAAATGCTGCATGGGGCTGGTGCGGGTCCAATAACTATAATCCTGATGCCACGCCACTACCCCACCGTGTTTTGCCGGTTTGCAGAACAACTGATCGTGCCAAAAGCGAACGGCTTTGTCCCCTAGTAATTGACTGGCAACCACTACAAACCTAGGATTCCAAAGCACATCATGAAATCCTTCCGAAATCCGCCAATGCCCCAGAGAGTGAAACAATACGGTATCTGGATCAGTGGATTCATTGGAGTGGAATTCATAGAATAAGTGGTGCTTAGGGTGATTGGGATTTCTTACTTCTTCTAATTCAGCCCGGAGCTGATTGACCTGTTCTTCCTCCAATATTTTGACATGAGTGAGATACCCATTTTTATGAAAGAACTTGATCTTTTCTTCGGGCAGTTTATAGGTCTCCCAGGCTTCTTCAACAGACAAACTAGGGAACAAATCACCCACTAGTTGGTGATAATGAGAAAGGTCTTCTTTAATTACGATATCCATTCCCTAAAGTTCTTGAATTTGCAGGATCTATAGCAAAGATCCCTTCCTTTTTTGAAAAGACCTTATCCTTTTTTGATTAAGAAGTTAACTATTATGTTTTCTTTTGCGGAAATTGTGTCAATTAAGGGTAAAATAGAGTATTTAATGAAGCCTGTACTTGAACAAGTTCGACTGGGTACTGCGCAATCCATCTTGGCATTCCGGTACGCGGACAAAAGCTTTGATGCCCCTTGGCATTTTCACCCTCAGCACGAACTTACCTTAATCGAGGAAAGCACGGGTACGAAGTTCATCGGAGACTATGTCGGGCCTTATCAGACGGGTGAGTTGGTATTGTTAAGGTCTAACCTTCCGCACTGTTGGAAAAATCAGCTGGAAGAAGACCGTCAGGCAAGATCAGTAGTGATTCAATGGGACAAAGGGATCTTTGCGAAAATCCCTGAGCTAGCCCCTCTTTTAGCCTTACTCCGGGCCGCCGCCAGAGGCCTACTTTTTACGCCAACGGATGTGGAGGAGTTGATTGCGGACGTTCGGCGATTACCAAGCCTTAAGGGCCATCAATTGTATGTTCAGCTCTTATCCATCTTACTACAATTATCGGAATGTAAGTACATCACCTTATCTGAAAACAGATTCATTGATGATCTTCCCACCGAGTATAGCGATCGGATGTCCAAAGTCCACGATTTCGTAGAGGCCAATTATCCGCGAAAGATATATTTGAAAGAGTTAGCTCAGTTGGTCAGTATGTCTGAGCAATCTTTTTCCCGCTTTTTCAGTAAAATGATGGGACGCCACTTCTTTTCTTTCCTCAACGAATACCGCATCAATATTGCCGGTCGAATGTTGGTAGATACAGATTGGCCTGTGGCACAGATTGGTTTCGCCTGCGGCTATGAGTCCCTGCCTTTCTTTCACAAGCAATTCAATAAGTTTAAAGAAGAATCGCCTTCGAAATTTCGGAAGCGGCATCGGGGGTAAACTTCATGCGAGGACCAGGACTTGTGCTACGTGCTGTTCCGATGGAGAGGAATAGTTTATGAATTAGACGCCACCCCCCTTCAGCACGTTCTTCCGCACGGATAATTTTTCCGGTAAATATCTCGTCGGAAAATTGGATGACTTGGCTAAGGCTAATGGTGTCACAAGAACAGGGAAGAAGTGCGAGGGGAAGGAGTAAGGTGACGAGCAAATGGAGCATAATCCTTTGCATAGGAGATTTGCTTTGTCGAAGTGTCGATAACGCCCAAAGCCTGCTATCTTACTTCTCTACCAAAGTTCGGGCGTGACCTCTTATGATCTAAGCTTAGCCAGGAATTGCGCTAAACCCTCCACATCTTTGCAGCCGATAAAATAAGCATCCCCATCCCGCGTTAGCAGAGATAGTCCATTTCGACCGTTCAGTGAGAACCAATTTTCCCCAAAGAAGTGAATATTGCTGCCATGCCATTGCGCCACAAGGGGCGTTTTCACGACTTTACAGGAAGCTACTTCGTCCCACGAAATTCGTTTGGATTTGGCATGGTAGGGCGCCATTTTGTATTTGATCCGTTTATGGTTGATGGAGACCCTTAACTCTAAGCGGCGGAGCCACCATAACCATCCTCCGAGGAGCAATAGCACACCGAGGTAGATAAGGGACTTCATCAAGTTGAGGTCCCCCATCCAAAGTGTCTTTATGAGGCCGACCATTGTGGCCAAAGAAGCTAAACCAATAATGGCGAAAACTAGGGTATCGTTAAAGTGCTGTTTGTCTTTGAATTTACTATCCATCTGCTCTTGTTTTTGTGAAAAAACCATCAATCAAGATAGCAAAGATACGAAAGTTTACATTAATTTAACATTAAGTTTACTTTTGGTTAATGTATTTTGAATATCAATTTGCCATTTTGGGCCCTTGGATCTGCTTATTCATTATCCTCTGAATAGAAGTTCTCCTTAGTACTTCTACCCTCTCGAATCTTCTGACTGTATGATGTTCTAGAACGCATTTCACTCGCAAACATGCGCCGCATGCTCGCTGGGTTCTTTTCGAATCGCATCGTGTTTTTGATCGAAATGGATTCGGCGAAGCTTTCGATATCGTGATCTGCACCGATATAGGTAAATGTCCAATTTTTCTCGCCTAGTTCATCCACTAAAGCCTTTATCGCAGCCTTGTTGTATTCCTTAGAGGCATTCTCCATGCCATCCGTTAAGATCGTAACCAGTACATTGCAATGGTTAAGCGTGTCGGTAGTTTGACGGAGCTTTGCTATACCCTCTCCCATTGCATCAAATAAGGGAGTGGAAGAGCTGGGGCGATATCGATCGCCATTGATTTCTTCTAGCTTATCTACTGAAGCGCAGCTTAAGTGCGTATTGATGCCTAGTCCGTTAAAGGAAACTAATGAAATGTAATGGGCTTGTTCTGGAAATTGTACGGCTACACCTTTAACGGTTTGCACAACTTCATTGAACCCGCTGATGATCATGTTTTTGATCGAATTCATCGATCCACTTTCATCCAAAATGATTAGGTTGTATACGTGTTGTTTGGTTTCCATATGTCAATAATTTTGAGGTAAGAAAATAATTTGAATTGTCTGGCTTGGATTACGGGGAAGGTAAATGGAGGGGTGGGAAGTCTCGGAAATACGCGTTCTCTACACCAATGCCAAACTGTACAACATAGGTGAGGAGGGAATTAGTTCCCGAGCAAGTGAAAAAGTTATTAGTATGGCTCAAACATCCACCGTTTTCTCAGGTGTACCGCAGCAAAACTTCAGCTGTTTGAACCTTGAATTTTAAGCCCATCGAATTCGGTGGATTTATATTTTAGCCTACCCAATAGACCAATCGGGCGGCCAATGTCCACAAGAGCCCTTCCCTTCGAAACGGAAGAGAGGCTCGTAGGTTTACTTGCAAACGTTTACTCAAGGCATAGCTGGCGCCACCCTGAAGGAGTATAGCATCCATCCTATCGTATTTGATTTGCTGGGAAATATCCATTCGGTTTACATCTTCGGCAAAAAAACTTAGTAGACGAGCATAAGCTATCCCAACGGAAAAGGATAGATGACTTGGGGAAGTCTTGCCGGCTTGGAAATTGGGCATCTGCCAGCTGAGGTAAAGTGGGATTTCCAGGTGGTTGAGGCGAATCTTGCCGTACGCTAGTGCGGGATAAGATTCTGGCAGGATATACTCCCCGTTTTGACTAAACAAAAACTCTAAACCTACATTGATCTGCTCGTTGAGTTGAACCATTCCTAGCACCCCTAGGTTTGCTCCAATATAGTCCGTTATCCTTTCTCCTTCCAAAGTAGCTACATTGAAACCGGCTGCGAGGCCAGCATTAAACCTGGCTGCTTGTGCGGAGGATGTGGCGTAATTGATCAGAAGTAATACCGCTACGATTAGATGCCGATTGTTCATGCTTGTTCTTGCATTTAATGCTATAAAGCGGATGCCTACGGCTTTATTCTGCTGCTGTAGTCAATTAACAATGGGATATTGAGTGTCATTGGTGTATATTTTGATGGAAGGTTCTTAGAATTTCAGAAAGGCACTATATCTACCCAACGTTGTATGCCATTATCATGGTCTTGCTGCTTAACGATACCTTAAAACGACTTGCTCTATGAAAATCTCTATTGTACCATTTTGTTTAATCGGTTTACTATTCATGGGCTGCACTAAGGGGGAATTAGCCAATCCATCTGAATCGACTTGCTTCGACGACCAAGGCGGAGATTTTCGAGCTACAGCTAAGCTGAATGGTGAAGCTTGGTTGGCAGAATTTGCCGAATACTTCTTTGTAGAGGAAGACAAGATCTGGGTTCGATTGTATAAAGCTATTCCCGGAAACAAAAATAGCTCGCTCGTATTTACAATTACTGACTTAGAGGTCAATAGAAGAGATACTATTCAACTCTTTGCACAATCTCCCAGCCGTGCTGCAATGAGTGAGGTGATCGGTTGTGATGCGGTGGCTGGCAACGATACCTTATTTTCTCCACCCTCCTTTGAAAACTGGGTTATTATTGAAGATGTGACTGATAGCCGATTAGTTGCTAAGTTTCAAATAGCGCTGAAGCGGGATCGAAGCAACAGCTTTGAAAGAGCGGAAGAAAATTACTATACCAATGGGAAAATGGTAGCTAGAAGGAGAGAGCCGTAAATCCATGAAATGAATCTTTCTCCTTCTAGTTCCTATCATTGATGGCGGGACTGCATTTACCGAGGTAAACTCGTCGCTTGTTCAAAAACGGATAAAGTCTTGCGGATATCCTCTTCCGTTGTGACCCAAGAGCACACACTAATCCGAATCACTACTTTCCCATTCCAAGAAGAAGGGCCAATCCATGCTTCCCCGGATCGTTGGACATAATCAATGACTTGTTTAGTCCGTGCATCATCTTCAAAACGAACTAAAACTTGATTGAAAACCACTTCATTCAAGATGTCAAATCCCAGCTTCGCTAGCCCTTGCTCTAGCTGTTTAGCTCTTTGGTGAAAGCCTAAGATCATTTCATCCACCCCCGCTTTGCCTAGGTATTTTAAAGTAGCCCAAAGTTCTATAGCGCGCGACCGCTTGGATAGTTCCGGCGTATAGAGCAATGGGTCGCGCTGTTCGCTGAAAACGAGATATTCACCTGTAGCTTGTAAAGCGCTGATCAAGGCCTCTTGATGCCGGCAAAGGATGATGCCGGAATCATAGGGCGTATTGAGGGTTTTATGCCCATCCACCGCCCAGGAATCTGCTTTTTCAAAACCTTTGGTCAAGTACTTAAGCTCCTGCACCGCAGCCGCCCAGAGTCCGAAAGCGCCGTCTATGTGGACCCAGGCTCCAGCGAGCTTAGCTTGGTCACAGACACTATCGAAATTATCGTAGGCTCCGGTATTGACATTTCCGGCTTGGAGAAGGACCAGGCAAGTATTATCCAAGGGGGGTAAAGCCTCGACCACTATCCTACCCTGTTCATCAGATGGTATCCATTCGATATTAGCCCGCCCAAAGCCTAGCATAGCCAAGGTTTTCTTTACGCTTGCATGAACTTGCTCGTGAGCTAGAATACGAATCGCCGGAGCTCCATTTAACCCCTGTTCATTGATATCCCATCCTTGGTTTTTCAACAATCGGTAGCGGGCCGCAGCCAATCCACATAGGTTCGCCATGGATGTCCCACTAACAAAGCCAGCCACGGTGTCTCTAGGCAAGCCAAAGATTTCTTGTAGCCAGTTTTCACATACGGATTCGAGCTTGGCATTGATCGGAGAGGTGAGGTATAAGCCCCCGCATTGATCCCAGACATCCGCCAACCATTTTACCCCTAGAGCGGCGGGTACTGCTCCGCCGTTGACAAACCCAAAATAGCGCCCGCCAGTCTGTGCGATGGTTGCTGGCCCTCCAAATTGGTTGAGTTGATCCAGCACAGCTAATGCGGAGCCAGCTTCTGTGGGTAAGGGCTCATCAAATGCCTTGAGGTTCTCCAAGCTTTCAGAAGATGGGAAAACATCCATTTCGTGTATGTCATTGATATAGGTGTAAGCGTAAGTTCTAGCCTTTTCGAAAAGAGTCTTGTCCTGTAATTCTTGAGACATCTTGCGTTGTAAGCTCATCGTTTTTTGTTTGTTATGGTCGGTGATTTCTATTATTTCTTACATTTTAGAAGCCAATAGTATTCCCATTCTATCCATTCCCACGCGGTCACCTGCTCGAGTAAGGCAGGCTGTAGGTCGCTCTCGCTTGGAAAATTCTTCATTACCTCAAAAACTTCACCGGAAACTAACTTCCTTTCTTGATAGGTGTTGCCATGGTGGTCCTTCCTACTAATCGGACTACTGCTGCCTGGCACATACTTATTATCTAAGAAAATGAATTCCGCTCCTGCTGTTAACTGAGCTAGACACTGAATGAAAAAAATCTCCCAATACGCACGATCAACATGAGACAAAATAAAGCCACCAAAAAGGCCTTCAAAAGAAGAATCTGCCGGATTTAATTGATAGATATCTTGGATATGAAATTCAACATTCTGCTGGGGATAATCTTTTTCTTGAGCAATCGCTAAGACTGCAGGATTGATATCGGTGGCTAGGATTTTTCGGGCGGAGGTGGAGAGCACTTGGGTCCAATAGCCGGTTCCACAGGCGATTTCTAGCAGTTCCTTGCCAGAAAATTGCTGACTTAGGTACTGTCGAATCAGCGCTAAATCTTTCTGTCTTTCTGGTTTCTGATAAATGGTGTCATATTCCTTGGCTCTTAGTTGGTAGTAGCGAATTTGATCGTTCATCAGCTGGAAATCCTGGGTGCATGTAAGGGTAGTGGATTACTTGAGATTCAAGTAAATTTAGCTGTTTTGTTGTGTTTTGAGGACATGGGATTGGTCCGTGTAAACTTGATGATTACAATTAGGGAAACGTATAGTTTATAAACCAGGTTTAAGCAGTAAATAGTTCCTCCTTGTACAGGAAAAAAAGTATTTATCGCTGAAAAAAATGAGGGTCATTTCTTCTATTTGGCAGGATCTAATTCGATCAAACTACTGAACTGTTTCTTAAAGTACGTTTGATACCCTACTAAAGATTTTTCCTTTAAAACCATGCGATAATTGGTTTGCGCAATGGGGAGAATGGACTCTATTTCTACGCGGGTTGCCAGTTTTTCTTCCAGGATTTTACTGTAGACTTTAGCTTGATCGAGATTTTCGAAACGTCGGACGACGAGAATAGGATCCTTTAAGCCTGCTTCTGATTCGAAATAGATCATGGATACTCTAAGTTTAGCCTCAGCCTCTTCCTTGACCAAAGCATTCAGCTCTTCCTTGAGTTGAGTCAACTGCTCGTTCGAAGCGGCTTGCTCCTCCCCTTCTAGCTTGGCGGAAATGGACTTAACCTTTAGCAGTACATAGTGCAAGGCATCAGCTTCATCAATAAATACCGGAGCTTCCCTGGCAACGGAAACCGCTTCTTCATTGGATTGGCAGGCACTCAAAACGAATAAGGGTACCAACAAGAATAACTGGATAGATTTTTTCATACTATTTAGGTGTTTGCTACTATAACGAGTGGAGGATTATCGAATTGATTGATCCGGTTACTTTAACAGGCTTTGTTCAAAAAATTGACAAGGGTTAGGAAATGATCGCTTCAAAGCGCTCCGTAAAAATCAGCTTCGGAACCAATCAAAGTGGTCAATTCCACCTTATGGCCATCGGGGTCTCGCAAATAAATAGAGTGAAAATAATGATGATCCTGCCAATCGTAGGGAATGCCTTCTGCATCGAATTGCTGGCGGGCTAAGCTGAAGTTTTCTTGATCAAGCTGGAAGGCAAAATGATCAATCTTAATCCCTTTATTAGAAGGATCAAGCGGACTTGCACTTGGATCAGCTGGGAACAATGCTACTCCTGTTTTTCCAGCTAGGAGAAAGATAGGGAAAGGGCCCCACTCCCGCTTTTGATATGGCTTCAAGCCTAATACCTCAATATACCATCGTCGCGCTTTTTCAAGATCTGCCACCCGAATAGCGACATGATCGAGGAATTGAATTTGGAAGTTTGCCATCGGAAGTAGTATAGAATTTAGCGTGAAGTTAAAACTCAATGGAAGTAAAGCGTTGCAATTGCTCAATGAAATAGGAAGGGGCAGTACAAGTTTTTAACAGACTATATGCCTTGGGTGGCATCGCTTGTTCTAAATAGGGCAGGCAAGCTTCCCAATCATTAGTCCGACTGCCAATAACTGGATCTGTGAGTATTTTAAACCCAAAGTCAGCATATAACTTAATGGCGCGATAACTACCTGCTTGAGTATGTAGGTAAATGGGATAGGCAGCATTCGGCAGGTCCTGCAGTATTACGGAAAGTAAGGCGCGTCCAAGCCCTTTCCCTTCATGGCTTTTCAACACCTTAAGCCAGTGGATGGTATTGAATAAACCATAGGCTTTCCAGAGGAGGCAGGTGGCTATTGGCTGGTCCTGTTCATCACAGACAAAGAGGGTGTTATGAAAGAATTGATCTTCTTTGTCCCCATAGGTATTGTTAAAGAAATCGGTCATGAAGCCCTCATATTCGATAGCCTCGGCTGGAGTATCAAAAGGAAATGCTTTCCAGATGCTCAACTCATCTTGGCGGCAACTGCGAATATGGTAGCTAGCCGGTAAAAGAGATAGTGCCTGCCTATCCAATTTGGGGCACATCATGAACAAGTCTAAGTCAGGGTTTTCTTCGACCATCGCATCCTGTTTTATAGGAAGGCTTTGCATGTCTTGGCTGAATAGAGTCTTCGTAAAACACTGAGCACTTCCTCATAAAAGTCATCTGGAAGGTCCAACGCTAAGACTTTCCTAGTAGTTCCCTTTTTCTTGCTGCAATCTTTCTGTTGATTTCAATGCGGATGTGGGAATGAGTCATCGAGGAGTCATCAAAAACCCTCCACTCCCATGACGGTCGTATATTTGAAGCTTAATTTCTTGTCTGGATACACCTTTTTAAAGGCGGATTGCACCATCAAGGTGGCTTCGTGAAAACCGCAGAGAATCAGTTTTAACTTACCCTCGTAATTATTGATATCTCCAATGGCATAGATGCCCGGAACATTCGTTTGGTAATCCAAAGTGTCCACATCTATAGCGTTTTTGGTAATATTTAGATTCCAATTGGCAATGGGGCCCAATTTCGGGGTGAGACCAAATAATGGAATAAAATAATCTACGTTTTGTTCCCGGTCGCCTGCCTTCTTGTGACGGATGGTGACAGATTCTAATCGCTCGGCTCCTTGTAACCCTACTACTTGGGCTTCCGTAATCAAATTGATCTTTTGGGCTTCGTGCAGCGCCATTACTTTCTCTACACTATCAATGGCTCCTCTGAAGGAAGTTCGGCGGTGCACCAGGGTTACTTCCTTGGCCACATCGGCCATGTAGATCGCCCAGTCCAGGGCGGAATCTCCGCCACCTGCTATAACGAGTCGCTGATCCTTAAACTCATCGGGGTTCTTGATCATATACACAACCCCTTTCTTTTCGTAATCGGCGATATTATCGATCGGCGGCTTGCGGGGTTCGAAGCAGCCCAGGCCTCCGGCAATGGCGACAACAGGAGCATTGATTTCTGTGCCATCACTAGTAGTCAGAAGAAAAGATTCATCCTCTAGACGGATTAATTCTTCCGCTCGTTCGCCAAGGGTGAAGGTGGGCTTGAAAGGTTCAATCTGCTTCATGAGATTGTCCACCAGGTCACCCGCTAGAATTTCAGGGAAACCCGGAATATCATAAATCGGCTTCTTTGGATAAATCTCAGAAAGCTGACCGCCAACCTGGGGCAAAGCATCTACTAGATGACAACGCAACTTGAGCAATCCGGCTTCAAAAACGGTGAAGAGGCCAACCGGGCCAGCTCCTATGATGAGGATATCTGTTTTTATCATTCGTTTACAATCTAGATTAGGGTTCGTGAGTCTAGCGCCCCAAACTTACCTAATAAGGTTTAAAATCATCCCCAATCTTTTGGAATAAGTGTTGGTAAAAGGCCATACCCGCTTTGCCGGTGCGCCGACGACCTGAGCGCAGGGCAACAGCGCTAATCTTCCGCAACAAACGGTAAGAAATGCGCAAGGGGGTAAGGGGATGAAACAATGGCAGTTTTGTGGACAGCGGGTCCGTTTTCTTAGTGGATGAATGATCAGAAGCGTTTTGTTGCATGATACTATGGTTTTGACTACGGTATTTGTTCACCTTATAGATGCAGGCGATCCTTCCTCGCCAGCAGAATTTCTTCGCTTTCCTCATGTTCCGGATCAGGAACACAGCAATCTACTGGGCAGACAGCGGCACATTGTGGTTCCTCGTGAAATCCCTGGCATTCCGTGCATTTATCAGGAACAATGTAGTAGAGTTCATCAGAAATGGCTTCCATCTCTGAACCGGCATCAACTGTAGATCCATCCAACAGCTCAAAGTTTCCAGCTACAGTGGTGCCATCTGCAATAGACCAGGTAACGTCTCCTTCATAGATCGCATTATTAGGACATTCGGGTTCACAAGCGCCACAATTGATACATTCCTCTGTAATGATGATCGCCATATTGAATTTTGATTTTGACAGTAACTCGCTAAGGTGCTTCCTGACAAAACACCTAAAGACTGAATACGTTTACTAAAAAGCTATAATGCTGAAATTAGATCAGGAATTGATTTAAACGATTTCATCTGGATTGCAGACAAAAGTCTAGGTCAGTTCCACGGCTTCTTCCAAGACCTTTTCCAACTTCACCCGCACATTCTTATGGTAGGGCGTCTTGGCTAAGGGGTCGCAATAGGTTGCGGTGGTAAGCACATTTGGCATAGCACCTACTTCCTTGTAGCTGCGGTTTTTACCATAGTTGAGACCATGACCGTGCGGCATGGAAATCACGCCCGGCTGGACTTCGTCGGTAATTGTTACTAGGATTTTAATAGCGCCAGTGGGACTAGTCAGCTGGACTGCATCTCCTTCTTCGATCTGGTACTGAGCAGCATCGGTAGGATGCACCTTCAAGAATCCTTCCTTATCCGTCTTGGCCCATTCCAGGTTTCGAATTACAGCATTGGCATTATAGGTTCGTCTTTCCCCAGCGATTAAGTTGAAAGGATATTCTCGTTCAAGCGCAGCCTGGTTTTCCAATACTTCTGGCAACTTCAGCAACCAATCCTCTAGCAGTTCAGGAATGTACAAGTTCACCTTTTTATCTGGGGTCTTCATCAGATCCCAAACTTTGCTATAATCGTGCTTACTGACCTTAATGCCAGAAGGGCTGTTTAAGATTTTATCGAAGATAATATTGCCAAGCTCGGCCCCCTTCCCTTCGATACCTGCGTTGCGGATGGCCTCAGGATATTTGCTGGCGTACAGTTGAGCGGCAAACCAAAGGAAGGCGGCGCTATCTGCTCCATCAGGGAGGGTTTTTCCGAGGGTCTCCCGCAATACGACAGCGGAAAACTGGCGGAGTTCCGGATGCTGCATAGAAGCCTGCATAAAGGCTCCCTGGAAAATGCCTTGCCCTGGATTTTCCTTGTCTTTTTGAGCGGCTTCTTGGAGCTCGCTCAAGTCTACCTCCAAGGCCCCCATGGCCTTGATCAAACGGCTGTAGATTTCGGGCTCACTTAAGGTTCCTTCTAAGGGGGAGAAAATGGGTTTCCGCAGATGATAAAAGTTCTCCGTGAAGAAGGCCGATTCGTATTTCTCGAATTGGTTGGAAGCCGGTAGCACATAGTGGGCTTCTCGAGCGGTTTCCGTCATAGCCACATCCACGACAACCATCAAATCCAGTTTTTTGTAGGCTTTGATTTGGGCCTGTGTATCAGCCCAATTCAAGACAGGATTGCAACTGTCGACGACCAATGCCCGAAGCCGTTCCGGATGGTCTGTATCGATTTCCAGTGAAAGGACATTAGGTGGATATACTTTTGCTATTTCTCTGGCTTTGGTCACCTTGGTCGTCATTCCTCCTTCACCCAAGTCCCTAGAGTGGCCAATAAGCGGAATGAACCAGGTTACTAAATGATTGGTTCCTTTTTTATTGAAATTACCCGTGATTAGGAATAGTAGCCTTTTGAGGTAGGAATTTAAGGTGCTATTGAGACTCATTTCTATACCTAGATCAGAGCGAATAGCCACGGTCTTAGCGGCGGCCATTTTTCTTGTAACCTCCAATACTAATTCGTAGGGAACGCCAGCAATGGCGGTATACTCCTGCACTGGAATATCCATAAAGTAGGGCATTACCGCTTCAAAACCGTTCGTATGGGCCTCTATAAAGGCTCCATCTTCTAGGCCTTCTTGAACTATAATACCCAGCATGGCAGACATTAACCAAGCGTCACGTCCCGGCTTCACCTGGAGCCAATAGTCGGCTTTTTTTGCGGTTTCCGTTGCTCTAGGATCAATGACGACTAATGTCCGGTTCTTATCCCGTCCAATCTCTCCAATCACTTTCCGAGCCCTAGCCATGCCATGCGCTTGCATTGGGTTCGCCCCGATAATCACACCAAATTCCGCTTCGTCTATAGGCTCCCCATAGGCAACATTTTGTCGTCCAAATAACTTACCATGCACCCAGAAGTTTCCCGTTTTTTCTTGGGCGATAGAGGAGTAAATGTAGGGAGTGCCACAAGTTTTTCGGAAGGCCGCAGCGTACATCTGAGCCATGTGGTTTCCCTGTCCACCTCCTCCCGCATAGGCGATGCTAGTACCGCCATGGGTATCCCGAATTTGTACTAGTTTATCCGCAATCTCCTGGATGGCTGTATCCCAGGAAATGGCTTCGAACGTACCATCTTCCCTTTTCCGTAGAGGAGTAGTCAGTCTTTCCTGATCTTGATAATAGTTCAAGCGAGTGGCTTTCTGGCAGATATACCCTTGCGAAGTGGGATGATCCTTGTCTCCGGTTATCTTGACGATCTTTTGGGTTGCATCATCAACTTCAATGTCGATACCGCAATTGATAGAGCAAAGGATGCAGGCTGACTTGTGGACAGTAGTGGTGGACATACACGAGCTGGTTTAAAATGGTGATTTAACAGGATTCAGGTGATTCAGGGGCTAACTCCCAGAACGTATCAGATTTATCTTCTTCCGGCCGATCTAGGCAAGGGAAGTCTTTTTCGATGAGTAGATGTAATTCCTCTCCCTCTGGTACAGTAATACGCTCTTCAATTCCTACTTGGTTGGAGTTGATCCAACTTCTGGCCTGCGCTGCGGGAAGGGAGACCGTTAAAACATTATCTTCCAGCGCCGCGCTGGCTATATTTTCCGATTCCCTGATTTGTAAAGCAAATTGGAAAAGAGTGCCCATAGGAAACCGGATGCTTTCGATCACTTGCCCTTGTTCCGCAATCTCCTGGATCTCTGACTTCCGGAGACGGATGCGAATGCTATTGTGTGTAGTACGGAGTTTCATAAATTGGTGCTTTAAGAGAGTATTTACTCTTTAAAAGTAAGGGAAGGTGCTTAAGAGAGCAAATACTTTCTTATTTTTACACAAAATATTATCCGAGTTTAATGAAAAGGAATACGCGCAACGCCGTTAAAGCAAAACAGGAGATTATTGAAAAGTCGGCTCCGGTATTTAATGTTTACGGATATGCGGGCACTAAGATGCAGATGCTGGTTGATGCTACCGGCTATCAAATGGGTGGCATCTATCGACACTTTGAGACTAAGATGGACTTGGCTAGAGAAGTTTTTCGCTACAACTTTGAAATACTGATCAAAAGTAACCTTGACCTCGCCCCGGAATTGAGTCCGAAGGAGAAATTGTTGCAAATCATGGCCAACTATGAAGCCATGATTAGGAATCCAAAGGTTATTGGCGGTTGCCCCATATTGAATACGAGTACTGAAGTGGATGACACGGATGAGGCGCTCAGCATTTTGACCAAATCCTTTATTCAAGAAGTGATTGGCGAGATTGAGCGGATCTTGCGGCAGGGACAAGCGCAGAACTTACTGCAGCCGCACTTTGATCCGAAACAAGAGGCGCTGTATTTATTTGCTTCCTTTGAAGGAGCTATTGTGCTTGCGAAATCCTTGCGGAAGCTTAGTCCAGTACGCGTAGTATTTGGCAAAATCAGAGAATATTTAGAAGACAAAGTCTTTTTGACTTAAAGACCGTGGAACATAAGTTTATTAAAAAGATCCGACGCGAGATATCCGAAGTTTACCTTAGACATGGCTACGCAAAACTTCGGATATATGCCGCGCTGCTTATTAACTTATTTTTGTTCCACGGTATTAACTGGCGTAAGTCATTAAAAGCTAAATTTGATGACCTATCTAGGTTCATTTTTTCTCTTCATTTGTCCACCTCTTACACTGTAATGTAATGGTCCAATCCAGCGGCTAAGCTTTCTCTCACTTACGATTTCATATTCGTTGCTAGGCAAGCTATTTAAGGTAAGACGGAGCGATCTTGAGCGGATACACCTAGACCATAGATCAAAGCAAAAAGGGT
>JAHQWA010000459.1 GCA_019634045.1 Saprospiraceae bacterium | reverse complement strand
ATCCATACTGTTACCGCTGCCCATTAAAACTCAAGTACCCATCCTGTGGAGTGGCATGCGCAGAGGATATTGAAGAAGTGATTCGTACCACTACCTCTGGCAAGATCGCCGCTTTTATTATGGAACCCATCCAAGGGGTCGGCGGCTTCATCACGGCTCCCGATGAGTATATGAAAACAGCTCACCAGATTATCAAGCACTATGGTGGCCTTTTCATCAGCGATGAAGTACAAACGGGATTTGGTAGAACGGGAAATAAATGGTTTGGCATCGAACATAGTGAAGTGGAGCCCGATATCATGACCATGGCCAAAGGCATTGCTAATGGTTTCCCTTTAGGCAATACCATGACCACCAAAGAGATCGCGGAGAGTACCTTGCAGGCAGGATTGACGATCAGTACTTTCGGTGGAAACCCAGTAGCTTGCGCTGCATCTCTAGGCGTGATGGAAGTCTTAGAAAATGAAGCCACGCCTGATCGAACGGCTGTTCTTGGTCAACAGTTACGAGCGGGGCTAAATCGCCTTCAAGAGCAATTCCCCATCATTGGAGAGGTGCGCGGTAAAGGTTTGATGCAAGGCCTGGAACTTGTACAAGATCCACAAAGCAAAGAACCCGCTCCAAAAGCTGCCGCGCAATTAATGGACGCCGCCAAAAAACACGGCTTGTTGATTGGTAAAGGAGGGCTATATGGTAATGTGATGCGCATTGCTCCTCCGATGACAGCTACGGCGGACGATATACAAATGGCCCTAGATTTATTGAAGAAAGCCCTTTCAGACATAGGATAATACACTATACATCACCTGGCTTCAAGAAATGCCCATTTGCCTCAACAACAAATGCAGGCCTTTAATGATGTTAGTTGGTAATGTATTTAAATCCTATTGGTATGAAAAAACTAAATCGTCGTCACTTTCTGGCCACTACGCCAGGTTTTCTAGCCTTACCCTTTCTCCGTTGGCAGCAACCAGCAACCATCTTGTATAACGGTAACTTTATCACGGTGGATCCCCTCCGCCCACGTGCAGAAGCTATTGCCATTGGGCATCAGCATATCCTAGCAGTGGGTTCCAATAGCGAGATTAAAGCCCTAGGGGGGAGCAACACCCGAATGATCGATCTAGGAGGCAGCACGGTGACTCCAGGCTTTATCGATGCCCATTCACACCCAGGTAGTGCAGGCCGCTCCCATCTTTTCAATGTCGACTGTGATTTGCGATCTATCAAAGAGATTCAGGACGCAATCCGAGAGCGAGCTGCAATTACTCCGAAAGGAGAAGTTATCCAAGGATTTAAATACGATGATACCAAAACCAAAGAAGCACGATTCCTCCATCGAAAGGATCTGGACCAAGCTGCTCCGGATCACCTCGTTATCATTACGCACCGAGGCGGGCACTCTATGTATGTCAATTCTCTCGCCTTCAAAAAAGCAAAAATTACGGCTGAAAGTAAATCGCTAGCTGGCGGAGAATATGTGGTAGAGAATGGAGAATTAACGGGGCGAGTCCTTGAAAATGCCGCCGCCCCTTTCCGTCGGTTTATGCAACGCCCACAGCGGAAAGACTACGTAGCCGGAGTGGAAGCCATATCCAATATGCTCGCTAAAGCCGGAATAACCTCTGTTACCGATGCAGGAGGCAGTCCATACGACCTCGAAGCCTATCACTCTGCTCACGCCCAAGGATTGCTTAAAACGCGAGTGTACTGCCATATTCGCTACCGACACCTAGATACAATGATCGAAGCGGGTATCAAGTCTGGTTTTGGAAATGAATGGGTCCGAGTTGGAGCGATGAAAACCGGAATCGATGGCTCCATCTCCGAAAGAACAGCACGGCTATCCCAGTCTTATATTGGCCGCCCAGACGACTACGGCATTCTGACCTCCTCCCCTGAGCGCTTGTACGAGGAATGCAAAAAAGCACATGAAGCCGGATGGCAAATCGGCGTACATGCCAATGGAGACATCGGAATCGACATCACCTTAGGCGTCTATGAAAAACTCATGAAAGAAAGCCCCAGAAAAGATCCTCGCTTTCGCTTGGAGCACTGCACCGTGATCAGCCCAGAACTGGTGCAAAGAATTAAGGCCCTAAATGCGATTCCATGCCCATTTTCCACCTATGTATATTTTCATGGTGAAAAAATGAAGGAATACGGGCCCGAACGTTTGAATAGCATGTTTGCGGTCCGTAGTTTCCTGGATGCGGGAATCATGGTCAACCAGACTTCTGATTACCCTCCTGGCCCCTTCGAGCCCCTAATGGCCATACAATCAAGTGTTACTCGAACGGATTACAAAGGGACACTTTGGGGGCCTAACCAAAAGGTCTCGGTGGAAGAAGCCATTAAAGTAGGGACCCTGCACGGTGCCTATGCCTCCTTTGAAGAGAACATCAAGGGCTCCATCACTCCTGGCAAGCTAGCAGACCTAACCGTGATAGATAAAGATCTAACCAAGATTGATCCCTTTGCCATTCTGGATTGCAAAATTGAGCGAACTATGGTTGGGGGTCAGTGGGTATATGAAAGCTAGGCACTTATCATTTCATATCCTTTCTAGTAAGTGGGAATAGCTTGAGAGAATACGAGCGGGGTAGTTGTTCGGCCTGTTTAAATGTAAAGTAACCGACTTCGACTCGCTTGTAGAAAAAAGCCCAATTCATTTCAATGGGTACCTCTAAAAATGGCAGTCGAACGATGATTCCATCTTGATTCTCTTCCACAATTTCTACTTGAATAGGTTTGTTCATCATGATCAGGGGATTGTAGGTTACTCTAACATGCTGCTTAGTAAGCATGAGGTAGAGAATAACCTGAGTTAAACAACAGGTACAAAAGGGGTCGACTTAAGTGCACGTGAGGTACCGTGAATATTCGTGGAACAGGGAGTATCTCTAACTGGTGGTTTTTAGCGGTAAGTATTGTCTTTGTTGATATAGACGTAGAAAAGATTCAGCAGGTTGGTTTGCTCCCTGCCGTTGACATTCCTTTAACAGTTTTTATTCAAAATCAGTGGGTTCCGCTTCAGAGACCATAAAAGGAATGGCTTGCTGGATAATGCTCTTGATTGAATCAGGCAGCGCGTCATCGTAAGGCTTCCCGTAATTCTCTATGGCGTATTCATTCCATAACTCGTGGTAGGCAGTTCGGATGGTTTTATACACCTTAAGGTATTGGTCATAAGGGGTACCTCGTTCATTCGATAGGGCAACAATCGCCTGGCGTGGCGAATCGGCAAGATCCGGCAGCTGATTAGGATTGCTGATAAATGCCTTTACGTTTAACTGAAGTTCCTCTACTGACAATTCTTTGCCTTTTACTAAGATCTCTCCTTTGGCATTGACTAGAATAGGTAGGATGTTTCGGTCTTTCAATTTTGATTCCGCTTCCAGGCCTTCCTGCCAGGCAGGGCGTTTTATATGTATACCCTTTTCTTGACTGGGTTGAGTAAGATTGTGCACTAAACCAAGAAAAGTAAATTTCACCACTGGGTTTTCCCATTCCTGATCCGTAAACTCGCTCAGGAACTGATCCGCCACGGCTACCAGGGATACCTCTTGTAATATACTGTCCATGATATTCCTGATTTTCATCGCTAAAGGAGCTTTCTCAGCCTCGTCTTGAAATCGACATTCCCAAAGGCAGGTTTTACAGTCAAAAGCTTTTCCCAATTCCAATAAGCTAACAGCATCTTCAGCAGCAAGCTTTACTGCTAATGCCCGATAGGCCGCACTATTACTTCCTTGCAGTACGTCTGCTGCGATCAATCTTTCCTCTTCCTTTTCCATTGTCTCATTGGCCAGGACCTGAGCATCTGGATAGGATCGCTTTTGGCACTCCCATTCTAAAGTATCCAAGGTCTTTGGTTGGCAGCCGAGGAGTAGAAAAAAGCAGAAAACAAACAAGAATTGACTTTTCATAAGATGCGGGATAAGGCAGTTCATGTTTGGTGATCGCTTTTGGAGGAGAAAAGTTACATCTTTTGCTGAGACGAGGCGATTTTCCACCCAAAGTGTAATGGCCAAACATGAACTGTGTATTCAACAAATATACCTTATTTGAGTTAAGGCTACGCTTTGTCCTAGCTACCTGACCAACTCCTTCCAAAACGACCTTGTCTTATTTAATTCGAAAAGTATCCTTTTGTACCACCTCGCTTAAAATAATTGGATAACCCTTAGTCACCGTATGGCGCCAAATCAATATGTCTTTTCGGTGATAATCCACCAACACTTTAAATTGACGCAAAAAATCGAAACCTAGTAAGCCATCCAGTTTTGCTCCAGCCAAGTTTCGATTGATAATGCTCATATTGGTGAAGAGTGTGCTCATCGGATAACAAGAAAGGGTTCCCACCTCTAAATGAGCTAGTTTGCCTCTCAGCACCGACTTTGTTTTAGCAGATATCCCCCGTGTGACAATTTGACGCCTATTGAATAACAGATCCTCTACAAAAGGGAGCAATTTATGATCCATCAAACTGAATTCACTCGCCGTATCCAATCCAAACTTATAGGGGGTAGATGCAATTCGCACCTCAATCCAAGGCATCCCCCCCTTGTACTTAAAGGGAATAACAGCATCGGGTTCCATAAAATGGCCCCCTAATATTCCCATAAAACCTTTGGAGGTATCCTTTGCAATCTCTACTTCCATCTTGCTTAAATCAATCAGTAGCTGATAACGGTGAAAAAACTTGCCTCCAATCAGGCCCAGTATCTTTTCTCCTTTCGATTTTTCCAAGTGTCTTAACGACAAGATGTGCGCCAGGCGGCGCTTCCATTTGATCCCGCCAAAAATAGCGCTAGTCCAGACTTTTTCCACGGCCGAAACCGAGCCGTTGATACCGAAGGCTTCGGTAGACTCTACCTTAACCCCTTTGTAGTATTGGCTATTCAGGATAATATCTGAAGCGCCAAGGTCTAAAATAAAATAGCCTGTTTGGTCTCCTACGGTGCCTTCAATCAGGATAAGTTTATCGACTAATTTGATGGGAATAATGGCAGTTTTAGCCAATGCCAATT
>JAHQWA010000458.1 GCA_019634045.1 Saprospiraceae bacterium | reverse complement strand
GATGGAACTACTCCAATCTCTGGCCGTGGTAATATTCCTGGTTTTGATGAGACGCCAGTGGTGCCTGCGGATCCTACCTTGACAGGAACTGGCGATCTGGTATCAGAAGACTTTCAAGATCAAGGAGTGGGACTAGACAACTGGATCCTCTACAGTGCAGCTAGCGATGCCAGTTGGCAATATGATAATTTCCAGGACGATTTCTTTGCCGAGATCAATGGTTTCGGTGCAAATGAGGCTTCAGACGACTGGTTAATTTCTCCTGTGATGACAAAGCCCGATGGAATAACTAGTATGTATATCTCATTTGTTACTGCCAAGAATTTTGACGGTGGTAATTTGGAAGTATTCATACTTGATAATTACTCAGGCACTGGAGATCCAAATACTAATAGCAACGGTATCAGAGATCTTACCTCATTTTTTGAGTTTTCGACTGGAGGCTTTACTGATACATACAGTGGTGAACATGTTGAGACAGTGGGCTCAGAAACATTCCCATTCCGAATTGCGTTCCGATATACTTCCACTGGTACAGGCCCTGGTGACGGCGCTCTTTGGCAAGTGGATGACGTAAATGTCAGCACAACGCCACTTGAGTCCGCGGGTGACTTCGTAGACGCTGATGGCAATGGCTACAATGCGCTAGAGTTCGACGAATTCGGTGGAGACTTCGAAAGTGTGTTACGTGATCCTAACGGTGATTTCTGGATGTGTGATGAGTACCGTCCAGCGATCTATCACTTCAATACAGAGGGTGTTTTAGTTGATCGCTTTGTACCAATGGGCACTTCCATGCTAGGTACCACGCCGCAGCCGGCTGGCACTTACGGAACGGAAACCCTCCCTGCCATCTACGCTAAGCGTCGCGCCAACCGGGGCTTCGAGGGCATGGCTTTGAATACCGATGATGGCTACCTTTATGCCTTCATCCAGTCTCCGATCGAAGCGCCTGATAATAGCGTAAGAAACAATACAGACGTAATTCGCATCTTGGCCGTTAATCCTGCTGACGGAACACCAGTTGCTGAATATGTATACCTGCTAGAATCTAATGCCAACCGTGGATTTGACATCGGCCGGGTAGATAAAATGGGCGATGTTGTATATGCTGGTAACGGCAAATTCATGGTATTGGAGCGCGATAGTAGCGTACCTGGCCAGGATGAAGGAAAGAAGTTCATCTTCGAAGTAAACATGACTGGTGCCACTAATATCTTGGGTACGGCGATTTCTTTGGAAGACGGTTCTACTGGCATGAGCTTGGAGCAAATGACCGCTGACGAGATCGTTGCCGCTGGTGTACAGCCCGTTCACAAAACCAAAGTATTGAACTTGCCTTCTATCGGTTATTTACCTAGCGACAAGCCAGAAGGTTTGGCCATCTTGCCGGGTGGTGACTTGGCGGTATTGAACGATAATGACTTCGGTTTGGCTGGAGCGGGTGTATCTGACAATTCTACCTTAGGGATTATCCAATTCTGTGACGATAACGGATTTGATGCGAGTAACGATGCTGCAGGTATCGAAATTCAGAACTGGCCAACTTTGGGTATTTACAACCCAGATGCGATCCGTTCTTTCTCTGTAGGTGGTAGAGACTATGTGATCACCGCTAACGAAGGGGACTCTCGCGATTACGATGGGTACTCTGAGGAAGAAAGAGTGGCAGATCTTGTTCTTGATCCCACAGCGTTCCCTAATGCAGCTGAGATCCAGGCCGACGAATTGTTGGGTCGTCTGAAAACGACTTCTGCTAACGGTGACTTGGACGGAGACGGTGACTACGATCAAATCTACTCTTACGGTGGTCGTTCCTTCTCTATCTTTGATAAGTATGGCAACTTGGTATACGACAGTGGAAATGAATTCGAGCGAGTTCTTGCAGAAATTGAGCCAGATAACTTTAATAGCACCAATGACGAAAACGATTCTTTCAAGAATCGTAGTGATGACAAAGGTCCAGAGCCAGAAGCTATCGAAGTAGTAGTGAAAGGTGATACGATCTTTGCTTTGATCGGTATGGAGCGTCAGGGTGGTATTTTCGTATACAACATCACAGATCCTGCCAATCCTTACTATGTAAACTACGTTAACAACCGTGATTTTTCTGTAGAAGATGCGACTACGCCTGAAGTAGGAGACCTAGGTATAGAAGACATCGTTTACATCTCTGCTGACGATAGCCCGACTGGATCTCCACTGGTAGTTACGGCTAACGAAGTAAGTGGTACGGTCACGCTATTTGGTGTTGAATTTGATAAGCCTGGATTCTTCTTGCGAATTGTACACAACAATGATGGTGAGTCTAAATTGTTACCGACCGACGTAAACGGAATGCAAATTGGTGGAGCGGCTCAATTCAAAGTAGTAGCTGACAATGTACGTTCTGGTCAATATCCGAACTTGATGCTTTCTTCTGGTGATAACTTCTTAGCAGGTACCGCTTTCAATGCCAGTTTGAACCGTGCACCAGGTTTGCCCTTGTACGATGCAGTGGTCATGGATGAAATTGGTTATGATGCGATCTGTATTGGTAATCACGACTTCGATTTTGGTCCTGATATCCTAGAGCGTATGATTGGTGACTTCATTAAAACCCAGCCTCCTTATCTCAGTGCCAACCTGGATTTTACCGGCGAGCCTGGCCTTCAAGCTTTGGTAGATGCGGGTCGAATCGCAAAGCGCACTGTATTTGAAAAAGACGGTGAGAAGATTGGTGTGATTGGTTTGATCACGGATGCAATCAACACGATTTCTACACCAAGAAACGTGGTAGTAGATCCAGATATCATGAGCGTAGCTCAGCAGCAAATCGATGAGTTGATTGCAGAGGGGGTGAATAAGATTATCTTGATCTCTCACCTACAGTCTATCAATAATGAAATTGAATTGGTAGGAATGCTTTCAGGAGTAGATGTAGTAATTGCTGGTGGTGGTGATGAACTATTAACCAACAATCCTGATAATGCTATTCCTGGCCTTTCTGTCTTCGACGAATATCCAATCCGTACCTTGAACGCCGATGGCGATACTGCTTACATTGTGACTACTCCTGGTGAATACCGCTTCGTAGGTAACTTGGTGGTAGAATTTGATGAAGAAGGTGGCGTAATTGCCATCGCTGACGAAAGTGATGTGATTCTTGTGGCGGACGGTGAGGCAGATTTGACGATCCAAAATGAGGTGATCGATTCTGTTGTTGCTTACCAAGCTGCACTGGAAACCAACATCATTGCGATCACGGAGGTTGATCTAGATGGTACCCGTGAAAGTATCAGAACCGTGGAGACCAACCAAGGAAACTTGATCGCCGATGCTTTCTTGTGGTTAGCCAATAAAGAAGCGGCCAATTTCAACCTTGATCCGAGTATTCCAATCATTGCGGTACAGAATGGTGGTGGTATCCGTAACAATGAGATTATTCCTGCCAACAGTGAGATCTCTGAGTTGAAAACTTTCGACATGTTACCTTTCGATAACTTCGTATCTATCTTGAATCCACTGACGCCAGAACAACTGAAGTCTGCCCTTGAAAATGCAGTGGAAAGACACGAAGATGGTGATGGTGCCTTCTTGCAGATCGCTGGTTTCAGAATTATTTGGGACGACTTGGACGGTCAGCCAGGGGTAAACAGAATCGTTTCTGTTACCTTGGATGATGGAACACCAATCGTAGAGAACTACGAAGTAGTAGACGGAGCACCCAATGTATACATCGTAACCAACAGCTTTACTGCTGGTGGTGGTGATGCTTACGATGAATTTGCAGCAGCAGGATTCCAAAACTTAGGTACGTCTTACCAAAAAGTACTGTTCGACTTCATTTTGGCTGAAGACGGTGTAAATGGAGTGATCACTGCAGCTGACTATCCAGAAGGTGGTGAAGGTAGGATCCAAACTAGAACGACTGCCGTGGAAGAATTGGATCTTGAAGGATATCAATTCCTGGTAAGTCCAAACCCATCTTCTACTGATTTCATTGTCCGTTATGATCTACCACAAGTGAGTCAGGTAAGCATTACCTTGATGAACGCTATTGGTCAGGAAATCCGTACAGTGACTGCTGAGCAGCAATTAGCTGGAGACTACAATTATACGATCAATGCAAGTGATTTGTCCGCAGGTGTTTATATCTTGCGCGTTCAAATTGACGGCAAAGCTGCCGCTACTCGTTTGATTAAGCAATAATTGTAATACATTCTATACCCAACCAAAAGAGGTTGGCGCCTTGTGTGCCAGCCTCTTTTGCATTTAGCTTATGAAGAAGATTGAAACTATACCTAGCTGGGAAGACATCCAAGAAACCCATTTGGCCATCCAGCCGATGATCCATCGGACTCCTGTGTTAACTAATACTAGCATTAACGAATTGACTGGAGCAGAACTCTACTTTAAATGCGAGAACTTCCAGAAAATCGGTGCCTTTAAAATGCGAGGAGCGAGTAATGCCGCCCTGCGTTTGACAGAAGCAGAGCAACAACGTGGTTTAGCCACGCATTCCTCAGGAAACCATGCGCAAGCGGTAGCCCTGAGCGCAAAGATGCTCGGCGTACCTGCCTATATCGTCATGCCCGATGTCTCGCCGGCCATTAAAAAAGCAGCTACGGCTGGCTACGGTGCTGAGATCACCGAATGTGAGAATTCGCTACAAGCGCGCGAAAGTACCTTACAGGCCGTGGTGGACCGAACCGGAGCTACCTTCATTCACCCTTTTGATAACTACAATGTTATTGCCGGGCAAGCTACCTGTGCCAAAGAGCTGCTTGAAGATGCTGGAGAATTGGACATTGTCATGTCTCCAGTGGGCGGCGGCGGATTAATGAGCGGCACCGCACTTACCGCCAAATATATGTTTCCGGATATCACCGTCTACGGAGGAGAACCCAAAATTGTGGATGATGCTGCTCGGTCACTTGCTACTGGGCAAATGCAAAAGAACGATCGGATTGATACCATAGCGGACGGCCTTCGAACCAACCTCAGTGAAAAGACTTTCCAGATCATCCAAGAAAAGGTAGATAAAATCTTCACCGTTTCAGAGGAAGCCATTATAGCAGCGATGCGTTTGACTTGGGAGCGAATGAAGATCATTATTGAGCCCAGTTGCGCGGTTCCATTGGCGGTGGTGATGACTTACCCGGAGTACTTCAAGGGCAAGAAAGTGGGCTTGATTTTGACCGGAGGGAATGTCGATTTAGGGAAACTGCCATTTTAGTCAGTTTTGAGGAAATCCCCGTATAGGTATAAGAAGCTGTTTAAGAAACGAACTGGAGAAGCAAATTTGCCCTAAATAGCCCTTACTGTAATGCTTAAACAGGTTCTATATTGTTTTCTTTTTTAGATTTGCTCACCTATTTTAAGAGAGAAACATTGTAACGATGCTGTACCGCCTTGTACGCCCTTTAGCAGCTCTAGGAATTCGGGCTAATTACCAACATATTTGTATTTCCAATAAGGATCGTGTACCTGTCAATAAACCGGTCATCTTGGCGGCGAACCACCCGACCGCATTTATGGAACCTTGTATTCTCGCCTGTTTTTTGGGAAGACCCTTGTATTTCCTCGTGAGAGGGGACTTCTTTAAGCAACCCCTCTACAATTATCTATTGCGACAATTGCATATGTTGCCGGTATTCCGAATGCGAGATGGAGGGTATCGGAACTTGAAAAATAACTATTCCACTTTTGAGGCTTGTTTTGAAGCACTCAAGGCCAATAAGACGATCATGATCTTGGCAGAGGGGCGGACTATCCATGAAAAAAGACTTCGTCCCATCCAGAAAGGGACGGCTAGGATTGCGCTAGGGGCCTTGGAGCGCTACCCTGAGCTAGAGGATGTTTATATTGTTCCAGTAGGGGTCAACTATACCTATGCGGAAAAGAGTAGGACGCGGGTGATGATCGATTTTGGGGAACCCCTAAAAGCTAGCAGCTTTCTAAAGACAAATAAGATCGGCACTAAATCAATCAATCAACTGACCGAAGATCTAACGGAGGCTTTGAAAGATAGAGTAGTAATCATTGATGATCCAAAGGATGAACCCTTGGCAGAAGACCTACTTAGGATTCAGCGCCCCCTTTTACATCTACCTACCTTTCCTGTAATAAATGGCGCTACTGAACCCATGGAGAAAGAAAAGGCGATCACTGAAAAAGTAAATACTACCGTGAGCGAGATGAAATCGAAGTGGAAACTAGCTACCTCTGCTTTTTTTCAGCGGCTAGAGCAATATAAAGTTTCCGAACAGGATGTCCTGGGACCTAGGATTGCTGTACTACCCACCCTGATTTATTTGATTTTGGGTTTTGTACCTTTCGTCTTAGGATATCTATGGAACTTCTTTCCTTTAGGCTTGGCTAGATATATAGCCGATAGCAAGGTCAAGGACATCACTTTTTACACCCCAGTGAAATGGGCGGTAGGGATTGGAGCATTTCTCGTATGGTGGATGCTTTGGATTGTCATTATTTTGACAATGTCCACTTATTGGTTTTTACCATTGCTTTTTGTTTTGACCCTTTTTGGGTATCATGCGGTTTACTATGAAGAGGCAGTAAAGCGCCTTTGGGAGTCTCAATCTTGGGATAGGCTTTCTGCTAAAATCAAAGAGGATTTGAAGAGTCAGGCTAATCAATTGTTGCTTGGAAAGTTCTAGGCTAATCTGGTAGTTGTGACTTGGAGATTTTTCTTTCGTCCTAACATTGGGATAAACTAAATCGACGAAATTGAAAGCGCTTGACATGGAAAATTTTCGCAGCCGGATGAATGAATTGGGAAGTAAACAGCGCCCCTTTTTGTTCCTCATAGATTATGAGATGCAAGCACCCCATATCTGGGAGCGTGCTGACATAGACGCTAGCGAAATACTTTTTGATATTAACGGTATTTCCAATTTTGACCCTCCTATAGTCCCTCTGCCTGAAAACATCTTTTTTGAAAAATTCCCCTTAGATTTTGACGCCTACAAAAGGGCTTTTGATAAAGTTCAAAAGGCTATCCAGCTGGGAGATACCTATCTGGCGAATTTGACTTTTGCGACCCAGGTGCTAAGCTCGTTGAGTCTCCGGCAAATCATAGAGCAAGCTCAAGCTCCATACCGCTTCTATTGGAAGAATCAGTTTGCCTTTTTCTCTCCAGAATCATTTATCAAGATCGAAGATCAGAAGATCAAGTCCTTTCCGATGAAAGGAACGATCCGTGCTGATGTGCCAAATGCCGAGATTACGTTATTGGAGAATGCTAAAGAACGAGCTGAACATGCCACCATCACCGACTTAATCCGCAATGATCTCAGTCGGGTTGCCGAAGGAGTACGGGTAAAGCAATATCGTTACCTAGAGGGAATTGAACATCAATCAGGAAAACTGTTACAAACCAGCACGGAGATCGTAGGAGATTTAGACAAAAATTACAAGGATCATCTCGGAGATATCATCATGAAACTCTTACCCGCCGGATCCATTAGTGGTGCACCGAAGGGAAGGACAGTCGAGGTTTTAGCGGATGCAGAGGCTGGCCCAAGGGGATACTACACGGGGATAGTTGGCTACTTTGATGGCCAGAACCTGGATAGTGCTGTCGCGATTCGCTTCTTGGAGCAGGAGGGAGAGAATCTCTGGTATCGAAGCGGAGGAGGGCTAACGTACTTTAGCGATCCGGTAGTCGAATACGAGGAATTATTACAAAAGATATACCTACCAGTCACCCGAAAGCGTACATCAATGCCAACTTGTTAAATGGAACCAGGACCCACATTTTTGGAAAGCCTAAGGATGGAGAATGGGAAGTTTCCCTTTCTTTCCTATCACCAGAACCGTTTCGACCGGACGAGGAGACACTTTTGTCCCCATGAGGAACCCATTTTCCTGTCTGAAGTATTAAACGTACCCTTAGAATACCTCGATGGATTGTACAAAGTACGAGTGATATATGAGTGTGAAATTGAGCGTGTGGATTACATACCCTATCAGGTTCGCCCCGTTAAGAGTTTGAAGTTGATTGAGGCCAATCATATTAATTATGAGTTCAAATATGCTGACCGTTCTGCCATCGATAAACTGTTTGCCCAGAGAGGAAAATGTGATGATATATTGATGGTCAAAAATGGGTTGCTAACGGATACTTCCTACGCCAATATCATACTTTATGATGGACAATATTGGTATACCCCGGCGAACCCTATGATGCAGGGAACCTGTAGAGCAAGATTAATGGAAATAGGTAAAGTTTTGCCGGCTGATATCTATATAGAGCACCTGAAGGACTTCAAAGAAATCAGGTTGATCAATGCCATGATGAGCTTCGAAGATGGACCAAGAGTAGCCGTTTCTGAGGTGTCGATGGACTTGATTTAATCCTACTCGCTCGCCTCATCCAGTTGATTTAATAAATGATCAGGCAATTGTTTGGAAGCCTTGGCACCTAGCGCTTTAATCTTCTCTGCCCGTCCTATTAATGTATCTCCATATTTTTTAGAATCCACCAGTTTGTTCATGGCATCATGATAAGCCGATTGTGCATTACTCAAGCGATTGCCAATGGTGCTTAAATCTTGGACAAAACCACAAAGCTTGTCGTACAATAATCCACTTTGCCGAGCGATTTCTAACACATTCTTTTTTTGTTTCTCCTGTTTCCAAATAAAGGCAACGGTACGCATGGTGGCGAGAAGGGTAGAGGAGGTGACCAAAACGATATTGTGATCCAAGGCATCCAAGAAGATCTTCCCATCGGCCTTGGCTGCGACAACAAAGGCTGGCTCAATCGGTACAAATAAGAGGAGATAATCAGGTGTGTTGATTTGATAGAGTTGCTGGTAGTTTTTGCTACTCAAGTCCTTGATGTGTTGTCGCAAACTATCTATATGCTGCTTTAGGTACTTATCGCGTTTCTTGTCGTCTTTGGTGTTGAAGTATCGCTCATAGGCCACCAAAGAAACTTTAGAGTCAATAATGAGGTGCTTCCCTTCTGGGAGATTTATGATAAAATCAGGTCGTTTCTGCTGTCCACTTTCATCCTTAAAAGTACTTTGTACCTGATAATGAATATCCTTATTTAAACCAGCTTTCTCAAGGATCAGCTCGAGTTGAAACTCCCCCCAGTCCCCTTGCGTCTTGTTTTCTCCTTTAAGTGCCGTAGCTAGATTGTTGGCATCCTCGCTCAATTGCTGATTAAGTAATCGTAGATGCTCAATTTCCTTTTGTAAAGAGATTCTATCCTTGGTCTCTTCCAAGAATCTCCTTTCAATCCCTTCCTCAAAACTTTTGATTTTTTCCTTTAACGGCTGAAGAATTCCATCTATTTGTTGTTGATTGTGTTGCGTGAATTTCTGACTTTTCTCCTCTAGCAGTCGATTGGCTATATTTTCAAATTCTAGCCTACTTTGCTTCTGTAGGTTTTGGATCTCCTGCCACTGCGTCTGCAGTTTCTCTTCCAAAAAGTTAACCTTCTCTCCCTTAGCGGCTAAATCAATCCCAAATTGCCGAACCTCCTGTTCCTTTTCCAAGAGATCTTCTCGGTAAATGTCAGCTTGTTGCTGTAAGCTTTGATGGATCTCTTTGCGAACGTATTGTGCGGCAATCTCATCTTGGTCTAGCAAGCCAGATCTGCGCTTGGATCGACTGTAGAAATAACCAACAGCTCCCCCTAAAACCAAACCAATAAGCAGAAAAAGGAAACTCAAAACCAAGGGATCTTCCATAGCTAAAGCTTTTATTCAAATTAATAATATTTCTACGATATCACCAAATTATTTAAACTTTTATCAAGAATAAGTGAATTTCTTCCGTTGCAACCTCACCAAAAACGAGCCGACCTCCACTCCCAAATTTGCCCCATTCACTACAGATTAGTTTTCATCTGAGACAGAGTCGTACATCTTTGTACCGATCGATCACAAAAACCAAACAAAACCAAACCCTTAAAACCACCCATACCCCTTAACCCAAACTTGTAACCCCATGAATAGCCCCCCTAAAACCAATTATTAATTACAACTCAACATTCAACACTCAACACTTTTCATTCAACATTAGAAACCTCAAACCCATGAAAACCAAACAAGAAGCCATGATTGATCAAGCCAAAGAAGGCCTAATTAAAGGCATCGATTGGCTAGCGGAGTCTCTAAAGACGGCCACTCAACCAGAAAAAATTGAAGCGGCTAAAGCCTTTGTCAAAAAACACAAGAACATCCTGTTGGGCTTGGCGGCAGTATTGGTTCTCTATGTGGCCTGTTCTGACAATAATGCCGCTATCCCAAAGGAGGTTCCAACCGAATCAGCCAAGATGGCGGGTAAGTTTGCACCTACCGAGGAAGGCGCCCGTGAGCTGGTCAAAGTCTTCGCTGCCCCTGGCGCTGACTTTTGGGAATTCACTGAAATGGTCAAGCCGGTCAAGGCCGATTTTAAAGCCTACTTTACCAAGGATGTTGCTGAAAAACTATACGCAGCCTACGAAAGCGAAATCTGGAATGGTAAATATGCTGGACAAGGGCTTCATCGTCAGCCTGCTCAAAATTATGTGGTCCTACACTTTAGCAACACGACCACCCAAAAGAAGGGTAAATCCGGAGGGTTCCGGTCTGATCTTTCGCAAGTAGCGCCTTATATCAACAATGGATTTCCATATTGCGAATTTGAAGTAGTGATCCAAGGTAAACGCAAAGGGACATTCTACAATAATCTGGCCTACGTAAATGGCCGCTGGGTAATTTTCCCAGGTCTTTGGGGCGTACTCCGTAAGATCGGTGAGGACGTCTAGGAAATATTGGCGTGAACCAGAGAGCGATTGTGTTTGTTGACAAAAGGGTAATTTCGATCAGTGGAAACTTGACGATTATGATCTCTTTTTTCAAAAGACTATCGCTCTTTTTGTGTTTACCGCTTGGGCTGTATGCTCAAGCTGCTGCACCTATTGTTCAGCCTGGCCAGCCCACGGAAGGACCCGGTGGCAGCGAGTATTTGCACCAAGCAGTACGATTCCAGGATTATGCAGCCAAACCCGATGGCTACTGGCTTTTTGAGCCAGCTAGTCCTACGCCAGATTCCGCGGATGTCGTCGTATTCCTCCACGGTTACGGAGGGTATAATCCCATGATTTACGGTCAGTGGATTAAACATTTGGTTCGGAAAGGGCATATCGTAATCTTTCCCCGTTATCAAAAGAACCTAGTTTTTCCGCGACCTCCGCGATTTGCAAGGAATTGTGCGAAAGCTATCCGAGATGCGCTGGCAGAATTGGAAAGAGAAGAACATGTTAAACCCAAACTGGATGCGCTGGTTTTGGCCGGACATTCCTATGGCGGGATTATCGGCGCCAAACTAGGCGTTCAGTTCGAAAAATTTGACATCCCTAAACCCAAAGGTTTGTTGCTTTGTGCTCCGGGAACAGGCCCGCTCACCGGTGGGCGCCTTCGTTCGTACAAGAAATTGCCTAGCGATACAAAATTGCTCATTGTCGTGAGCAAAAATGATGAAGTAGTGGGAGAGAAGATGGCCAAACGGATCTTTAGAACAGCCAGCAAGACACCTGATCGAAATCTTCTGTATCTATACAAGGATAAACATGGTCTGCCAGCTATCAAAGCCAGCCATAATCAATCCTATTCCCTAGCCATGGAATTTGATAGTGGGATCCGCAATTTTACGGCTAAGCGAGCTTTGCGTGTGGCTAAGGTAGATGCGGTGGATTATGGGGTGTATTGGAAGCTCCTTGATGCGATGGTCGCTTGTATCCGCGATGGACAATATTGCGAAATTGCCACTGGTGGAGGCTACCTACAAACGGGTATCGGCAAATGGAGTGATGGGGCTATGATCCAACCTTTACGAGTTGTTTTACCTACCGACTTACAATCTAAAAGATAATGCCGCAATTTGTTGATCAGATGGGGCGTACTTTGGCTTTGGACATTCCACCGAAGCGCATCATTTCCCTCGTACCTTCACAAACGGAGTTGTTGTACGATGTAGGATTGCGAGCGGAAGTAGTCGGCATCACCAAATTTTGCCTGCATCCAGCGCAATGGTATCGGAGCAAAACCCGCATAGGAGGAACGAAGGAGTATCATTTTGATCGTATTGCCGAGCTAAAACCTGATTTGATCATCGGTAATAAGGAAGAAAATGACAGAGCACAGGTTGAGGCCTTGATGGAGCAATATCCGGTCTGGATGAGCGATATTTATGATTTGGAAGATGCCTATGATATGATCCTGAAGCTAGGAACTATAGTCGATAAAGAAGCCGCCGCTACAGTATTGGTGCAACAGACAAGAGCTGGCTTTAGGGACTTCAACCTAGGAAAGAAGTTAAAGGTCGTTTATCTGATTTGGCATGAACCCATCATGGCAGCAGCCAGCCAAACCTTTATCCAAGAGATGCTTGCCCAATGTGGCTGGATCAATTGCCTAGCGGACCAAACTCGGTACCCTCAACTGACTATTGAAATTTTACAAGCTTTGGATCCTGATTTGTTACTGCTCTCTTCTGAGCCCTTCCCTTTCAAAGAGAAGCATTTGGAATACTACAGAAGTCATTTACCGAATACAACAGTTAGATTAGTTGATGGAGAGGCCTTTTCCTGGTATGGGAGCAGGCTTTTGAAAACGCAAGTTTATCTACAGGGACTAATCAATAGTATGACCTAGGTTATTTAGTCATTTCAGATTGTGGAATCTTTACAATCGCCTAGAAATAACTTACCTTTCCATCCTACATCTTCCTTGTGCTAAAGCTATTGTCGTGACGAATTACCCAACTGTTGGTACGACCATCATTGCTGTTTTTTGTTTTCAGATCCTAATCCTATGTGTTTTACTGCTCCTCAAGAAAGAACATAAAGTAAGAAACCGTTTGTTAGCCCTGGTATTGTTTTTTGCTATGCTCAAGGCCGCAAACTTTTCCCTGAGCTATGTACTGTATCTAAGTGGATGGGATGAACTTTATCGCTACTTCAACCTCAAGTTACTTTTCGGCATTGGGCCGGCGATTTATTTTTATACCTACAGCCTCCTACGTCCTGCCTTTGTTTGGCAGCGAAAATACCTGATCCACTTTATGCCCGTCGGCCTGGAGTTCTTGTATCATCGGTCATACTGGTTCGAAGAAGGAGTGATTGGGATTTTACAAGTACCTTCTAATACTTATGAATATCTGTATGTTGGTATCCAGTACCTCGGTTTGGCTAGCCAATGCATCTATGCTCTTTTGGCACTTGGTCTAGCTTGGCGCTATTACCGAAAAATAGACTTTCGCTTAAGTGAGCCAGAAAGAAAGCAAGTTCGACGTTTGATCAGTTCCGTTGCCTTTTTAATCTCATTTTTTGGCCTCTGGTATTTGATGAGAGGGGCAGACGTATTCCTCTTTCGAGGGGCCTATCGGATGTATTACTATTTCCCCATGTTTACTTTACTTTCGGCTCAAATGGTCTGGTTGGGATTCAAGGCTTATCATTGGAAACCGCTTAGGGACTCTGAAGTGATAAAGGTAGAGCTTGGACATTCAATTGCTGAGGTGACAAAAGAGCCCGATGCATATGATGCGATAATGCAACAATTGGAGCACTTACTGCAGGAGCAGCGATTATTCTTAGATCCAGAATTGAGCCTGAAGAGTTTCTCCCAATCCGCAAACCTTCCCCAGCGCACCGTGTCGAAAGCGATCAATGCGGGAACCGGCCACAACTTTCAGACCTTCATTAATAGATACCGGATCGAAGAATTCCAAGGTCGGGTTCGTCAGCCCGATGCGGTACAATTAACGCTCTTAGCTCATGCCTTTGCTAGTGGATTTGCCTCTAAATCCACCTTTAATGCGGTGTTTAAGAAATACACGGGATTGACTCCAAGGCAGTACGTCAAACAACTTGAAGAAAAAGGATCAGCAAAAGGTCCAAAAACGTGATCCTGGACGACCTGAAGAGAAATGCCCCTTATCCTTGTCGCGACAATCAAATTGTTAGAGTAAAAAATGCATTATGTCTAGATTATTAAAGATTCCGATTTCAAGACTGGTATTACTTGCCTATTTGATAACCACTTCCACCATCCTCACCGCACAATCAAACCCGAAGCTTGCCTTTTGGGATCAACAGCGCAAAGGAGCAAATGGAGATGGGGGAGCCTTGTCGGATTCCGGTACCAGCCCCGAGGAATGGTTTGCAGCAGCAGCTCAGGCGGGAATAGACTATGTTCGCCTCTCCTTTGCCAACTGGAAAGGCCATTCAGAAGATTTTCTGATGGGAGATGCTGACGACTTTAAACAGCTAGTTCCCCAAGATCTCGCCTACCTACGCCAAGTACTAGATGTTGCGCAGGAGCACGAAGTCAAGATCGTCCTATGTGCCTTTCAATTGCCCGGGGCAAAATGGCGACAGCGCAATAACATGAAGCGAGACTTTCGAATTTGGACGGATGAAGCTTATCAAGAACAAGCTATTACCTATTGGGAACAAATAGCGGCGGAGTTGAAAGATCACCCCGCTATTGTGGGCTACAATATCCTAAATGAGCCACATCCTTCTTGGAAGGACCATCCGGGTGCAGCAGGTCCAGAAGGTTTTGAAAAATGGCTTAAGAGGGTGAAAGGGACCACCGCTGATTTGAATTTGTTCTATGAAAAGGTCGTGCAGCGGATTCGGACATTTGATCCACAAACACCTATAATGCTTGATGCCTGGCAATATGCCTCCATTGAGGGCTTTCCGTACCTCCAGCCCATAGAAGACGAAGCTATTCTTTATGCGTTCCATTTCTATGGTAGATGGCTATATGCCACTTTCCGGGTGAATAAAGGCAAATTTAGGTATCCAGATAAAATGCCCGTTGGAGAGGAGGGAAAGACAGAAAGCTGGGCAGAAGGTAGGATCACACAGGAAATGACTCCCGTATTTGACTGGGCTAAGCAATACCGGGTGCCCATCAATCGGATCGTCGCTGCTGAATTCGGAGTGGATAGACGAGTAGCAGGAGCACGACAGTTCTTAAAAGATACGATTAAAGGCCTAAATGCAAAGTCTTTGCACTGGGCCTTTTATTCCTTTCGCTCTTCCACCTGGGATGGCATGGACTACGAACTAGGCACGGATAAGATGGGCTGGAAGTATTGGCAGGCTCGAGAGACTGGCCAGAAACATGAAGCGCTCATTACGCGAGAGGATAACCCGCTTTGGAACATATTCAAAACCGAATTTTCTAAACAGTAACAAAGTGGAGCTGATCTGAAGCTTATTGGTCAATGTTCAGGTGCGGTTTCGGGTCAGCTTAGCCTGAGTTCAAGTTTAGCCATTACACTTTGGGTGGAAAATCGCCCCTGCCTGCCTGGCCTGCCAAGTTTTGCTGTTATTTCATTGCTTTCCTCGACCGAACCTTCCAGATATGGCTTGCGAAAAGCGCCTCGTCTCAGCAAAAAATGACACTTATCTCCTCCGAAAGCGATCGCCAAACATGAAAGAAAAGTGTTAACACGTGTAACTATTTAGAAGTCTGCCGTTATAATGGTAGGCAAGCAAGAAAATTGGCAAAACCAGCGCTCTATCATCCCTATGCCGAAGCCAACAATCAGTTTGCACGATAGCCTGAAAATGCGCTTTTTAAAGCTTCAACTACTCTCATTTTTGATAGGATTATTAATCTGTTTATAACAAAGAATCGTGTGAAGAATAAGTTGTGATAATAGCACAAGGTTATTTTTTGGATGATTCTAAGCAAGCAGTTGCTAGGATACTGCTATGCGTAAAACACCTTCAATCATGAGGAAAATGTACCTGTTCCTGCTACTGGTCTATGTCGTGACCAGTGGCGCTCGAGCACAGGAACTATTGCGTGAATCCGTGTACTTCGAAACGGATCAGCATGAACTTACGACAGCAGCTCGCCAAAGCTTGGACGAGCTCTTACAACACACCATGGATCTTTCCGATTTTCATTTACAGATCTTGGCCTTTACAGATGATCGTGGCGCGACGGAATACAATTATCAACTGGCCCTCCGGCGTGGACAGTCCGTTCAAAACTACCTAAGCTCTCTGGGACTACAGGTAGAAAAATCTTCTGTAGAAAGCCTAGGAGAAGTAGCCTCGCAACAGCCTAATGAGCAAGAGCGGTCAAGGAATCGTAGGGTAGACCTCATCCTAACTGCAAAATGGATCGGCTCGTTGAGCGAAGTATGGGAAGCCTTGGACCAAGATCGCTTGCAGGAATTCAGGATTGACGCCCAAAAAGGCAATGTGGTCGAAGGCAAGGCTGGGACTCGCGTTTGGATACCAGAAGGCGCTTTCACTTTTGCCAATGGTCAAAAACCAACAGGCCCAATTACCTTACGCATGAAAGAGGCTTATGCTTTTGGAGACATGCTCATCGATGGACTGAGCACCCATAGTGATGGCCAGCTTTTGGAGACGGGAGGCATGATCTTTTTGGAAGCGGAAGCAGATGGACAAGAGCTGCAACTAGGGGCAGACCAAGCCATGGCCGTTGCCTTGCCAACTCAACAGCTGCAGGAAGGAATGCAACTGTTTATGGGAGAACAAGCCGCCGACGGGACTTTAAGCAATTGGTCCGCAACGCAGCAAGCCCCAGCTCCTGAACTAAACGAATTCTTGCTAGACCTTCCTCCATTTCCAAAGATTAAGCGAAACTGGATCAAGCCTCCAAAGGAGGTGATTGACTATGCCGGAGAACCCACCGCTCCACGAAGACCGATCAAACCCAACCCTCCTTCCAAACCTCGCCGGGAAGCCATCGTCTATTACCCGAATGCCATCAAGGGTATTTTTATGAGTAAGGCTAAGCGAAAGAAGAGGGAGGAAGAAATATATGAGAGGCGGATGGCTAACTACACGGCAAAATTGGAAAAATATAAGGAGAGACAGGCTGACTATCGTGTGGCTATCGAAAGATACGGTCAAGACGTAAAGGTATATGAGCAAGCCCTTCAGGCTTGGGAAAGTCAGGTACAAGAGCAAAAGGATAACTTTAAGTCCACGCCGGTGTACCAGGCTTATGCCGAGCAGGTAAGAAAATCAGAGGATGCTAGGCGAGCCCGGTATGACCAAGCGGTGAAGGAATGGTACGAAATAAAAAATCGACGGATCTCGGAATACGAAGCCCAATATGGAGATGCCCTATTGAGCTCTAGTGCTATGGCAAAGCAATACCTGTATCGGGTCAGCCGATTGGGATGGATAAATTGCGACCGATTTTACGAGGTTCCCAAAGAAGAAAAGGTGACCCTAGCTATAGCTGATGGAGATGCGGAGGAGGAAGAACTATTCGTGATATTCAAAGACATTAAGAGTATGATGAAGGCTTCCAAGTGGCAACACGGTACACATTATCAAGTGTCCAATTTGCCGAAGGACATGGAAATACGTGTCGTGGGAATTAAAGTTATGGACGGAAAGGCGCAATTGGCGGTAAAGGATACGAAGGTATCAGATCAGGGCGCTGTACAGTTATCATATCGCCCGGCGAGTATCAATAAGATTCGATCTGCCTTACAGGATTTAGATAGTTAGAAAAGACCGTTACATGGCGGAATTAGCCGTGGAGGGAGTTGTAGGAACGTAAGTTTTTACAGCTCCTTTTTCATCTAAGCCTACGTTGGGTTTGTAAGTTTTGTGAATCTTACCTTGTTGACCTAATTGTTATTTCTTGCTTATAATCAATCATTAAGAGTGTGTTTTGAATGTTGTTATGTTCTAACAACCAATGAGCTATGGGGCTGACTAGGTGCTGCTCAATAGCTCTTTGCAAGGGTCTGGCTCCGTAACGTTCATCAAAACCAATCTTGACCAAGTAGTCTACTACTCGATCCGAGAAATGGATGTTGAGGCGCTTTTTCGTAAAACCTTCTCGCTGTTTCAGTTCCGCCAACTCTTTCAAGGTGATCTCTCGGATATCTTCTTGGCTTAGGGGATGAAACATCACCATTCCATCGATTCGATTCACAAATTCTGGACGGAAATGCTTTTCAATAGCAGATTGATAGTTCAGCTCATCGCTAGTGGTATTCTTAAAACTAATCGACCGCTTATTATTGGCACCCAGATTGGAAGTCATGATGATGATTGTATTCCGAAAATTCGTGGTGCGCCCGTAAGCGTCTACTAGAATTCCCTCGTCCAATATGGAGAGCAGGGCATCAAAAATGGATGAATCGGCTTTCTCAATCTCATCTAAGAGTAATACGGAGAAGGGCCGTTCCCGAATATCTTTAATCAATTCTCCCGTTCCCCGCCCAGAGCCAATGAAACGCGTAATCTGACCTGGATGCTGATATTCACTCATATCGATGCGGATCAAGGGTGATTGCTTTTGCCCTTTACCGAAGAAATATTTGGCTAAGGTTTTGGCGCAAGCCGTCTTTCCTACCCCTGTAGGACCTGCAAAGAGGAGTGTCGAAATGGGTTTGTTCGGGTTATTCAGGCCGGCTTTGAAAATCTTGACCAGATTGCACATTTGTGCGATGGCAGCAGGTTGGCCGATAATGTTCTCTTCAAAAAAAGATTCCAATTCCTCTTTGTCTAGCAAGAGGTCGTCCCGTAGGAATAATTCGGGCAAACCAGTCTGCTGCACGAAGGAGTGGATGACTTGCCACTGATCAACGGTAGGCTTATGATTCGTTTTGGCTTCACTGATACACTGCCCTAAAAACTTGATGCCTTTACCGGGAAAGCTCTCATAAGGGAAGTATCGATGTAGTAATCGGTAACTCAGGGTGATGGCCTCGGGCTGAATCGAAATTCGATGACGTTTATTGCTATACTTGGAGAGCTCATTCAGAACATTGTACACCTTGTCCTCTGGCAGTTCTTCCAAGCGTATAATCTGAAAGGTTTGGACGAAGCCAGGCAGCAATCTTCGCATACTTTCCAGCTCTCGAGGGGTGGCCTCTCCAATGATCTGTAACTTGTTTTCCTGTAAAAAGGGTAGGAGGAAGGCGGCTACACTATCCTCTGGGCCTTCACCTCCAGAAAGCAGCAATTGGATTAAGTCTACTACCCAGAGGACCCCTGTGCTAGCCTGCAACTCTTCGATTAGCAGCTCACATACCTCTTGCCATTCTCCCAAATATTTGGTGCTGGCGGTGATCCGTTGCGACATGATTTGCCAGAAACTCAAAGATATCTGCTGTTGCCGCGATTGATTGCTGATCTTTTTAATGGCCTGCTTGAGGACTGCACTCTTTCCTACACTGGGCGGGCCTACCAACAGCACATTCGCCCGATTGTAAAGTAGCTTATCTATTACCTCATTGACCATATGATCTAATTCCCATGCCGCGTCTGGGAGCGCACTGATCGTCTTGCGCCGGGCTTTACTGTAAGGAAAACGTTCCGTTAAACGGTTTAATACTTGATATTGACGCTGGTAGGTAAACGTATCCCAGTCAAACTCTCGGTCAAAATTGACGCGTAAGGTAATGGTCTCCAGAAAGGGAGACTCGTAGGACAAGAGGCGATATATCTTCTCCGGGGCGGTCTGATTTAGCAAGGAGGTGGCGGAGTGCTTTACGAGCGCATCGAATTGTTTTTGATCATAATAGGCAAAGCGCTCGTCGAATAAGGGTAGGAAACACTCATAATAGCCTTGCTCCGTTTCGCCATAAATGACGGGCACCGGCACTTTGACGGCTTGTGATAGCGGGAAAGTACCGGTCTTGGACCTAATGGTTGGGCGGATATTAACTTCAATCACCTTCAGTTTGGATCCCAAGAGATCCATGTATGGATAGTCATCATACTTTTTGTATTGCCGCTGAAGGTGCGACAGCAAAGTACGCTTAACCGTTTCTACATCTTTCTGTATAACTTTGTAATCGGTGCCAACTAGAATGCCGAGAATCCCTTGATCCTTCAAAGGATAACACAACAACGGATAGTTGATTTTATCCATAAGTTTGTGATTGTTTTAGGGGCCTGCAATATCGGAAATTTCTACATTCTCGCTTAATTTCTATCCCATCCTCTATTCCACAAAAACGACTAGCCCCTTCAAATAGGACCCCTCCGGGTGGAACAGGTTAACCGGATGATCTGCGGGTTGACTGAGATGATGCATCACCTTAATCTGTCGTTTTGCTTCAAGTCCCGCCGCCACAATGGTATTATAGAATAAAGGCTTATCGACTACTTGAGAACAAGAAAAGGTGAAAAGCAGACCACCGGGAGGTAGTTGTCGAATGGCGCTGGCATTCAGTCGCTTATAGGCTTGTACGGCATTGTGTCGTTTCTTTACACTTTTGGCAAACGCTGGCGGATCAACTACCATCAAATCATATTGTTGCCCTGGATTTTTTAAGAACTTCAGGACATCAGCCGTGATGGATTCATGTTGTAGAGAAGGGGATTCCAAGAGGGCAACATTGGCATCAGTCAACTGCATAGCCTTCGCAGAGATATCAACGGAATCCACCCGCTCCGCCCCAGCTGCCAGGGCATAAATCGAAAAGCCTCCGGAATAACAAAAGGCGTTTAGAATCTTCTTGCCTGGCGCATAACGTCCTAGGAGTTGCCGATTATCACGCTGATCTAGGAAGAAGCCTGTCTTTTGCCCTTGTACCCAGTTGATTTGAAAACGGTGTCCATTCTCCAGCACAATAGCACCCGTGCCACTGCCAAGCAGGAATTCGTTTTTTCTTCCCGTCGCATATTCGACTGGCAAGCTATCTATACTTTTGTCAAAGATTGTATCTAAATCCCATCCCTGCATGTTTTTTAAGGCCTCCGCGATGAATTCGCGATTTTTATACATGCCAATAGTGTGACATTGGATGACCGCGGTACGATGATAAATGTCGATGATTAATCCGGATAAACCATCACCCTCGCCGTGAATCAAGCGAAAACAATTCGTTGGTCCTTCTCCCACAAAACCCAGCCTTAATCGATAGTCTAGGGCCTTCTGAATGCTTTCTTGCCAGAAAGATAGATCAGGTACAACTGGTGCAAAAGAGAGTATCCGAACTTTAATACTCCCATCCTGATAATGCCCCATGCCGAGTAGATTTCCTTTGTGGCTGTGAACTTCTACCCATTCCCCGTCTTCTATACCCGCCTCCTCCTTGGCTATGGCCCCCGAAAAGACCCAAGGATGAAAGCGTCGCACGGAAGCATCTCTCTTGGATTTCAGCGTAATCTTCTTCATGGCCGAAAGGTAAGAAAACTATTCACAAACAAGGCCTTTAGAAAATTGCTGTGTCTACTTCTCCAGTGCCTCCAGATTAATCTTTGGGCCCTTCAGCCGATGTTGGGTAGCCTGCTCATAGGCATAGGTCAATTTAATTAGAGTAGGCTCCGCATACATGCGACCCAAAAACTGTAAGCCAGCTGGTAGGGTATTCTGGACAAAACCCATGGGAACGGTGAAGGCTGGCTGTCCGGTATGAGGGGCAATGATTTGACTATTATCCCCTTTATATCCATCGAAATCTCCAATTTGAGCTGGTGGATAATTCCAGCTTGGGTAGATTAAGGCATCTAGGGATAAACTATCCATAGCCGCCTCAATGGCGGTTCTAAAGGCTATTCGTTTTGGATCCTGATAGGGATCTAGGCAAGTCTGGTTGGCTGTATCCGGTACCTGGCCATTTTTGAGAAAGTATCTTAACCTTCCTTCAATGTAGGGGGCAAATTGACCACTCTCCACAATAGATTGAAGGTCCTTAGCTGGCGGGGCTGGATCAAGCGTGGCTAAAAATTGGTTTAGGTCCTGCTCAAACATTGCACACCACTGATTTTGGGCTAGGGTCTCAAAACCTGGAATCGGTACCGAATCGATAAGTGTGGCTCCAGCGCTTTGTAGGT
>JAHQWA010000457.1 GCA_019634045.1 Saprospiraceae bacterium | reverse complement strand
GTCATTCTCAATCTAAAATAGAGTTTGATATGAAAGCTTCAATTTTGTTTTTTGGCACGATCATAACAAGTTTACTGATCTCTTGTGGAACCACACAGCAGCAGGGGATCCCAACTAGTGATCAATTACCACAGATTACGGATAATTATTCCATCGTTTGGGTGGGTAGCGGGGAATCTTTTTTGTTTAAACAGGGTAAGTATATACGGAGTGAATCGAATGATTATGCCTTCGAGGTAGTTCAACGGAGGTATGGCAATAGCTGGAAGTCTGTCAAAAATATGCACCGGTTACATCCAGACTATGATGGAAAGGCAGGACCTAGGGAGCAAACCCTTTTCTTTGGCATTGATTTTAAGAAAGAAGGGGCTGGAATTACTTCTTCTATACGATCTACGATAGGTGGAGGAAAGGGCCAAAGTGATACGGAATTCCGAGAACAATCGATGGAGTTGGAGGTGGAAGGAATTAGCAGCTTTGCTCCTTACAATACCATCCGGATCACCCAACACTATCAATATGAAAAGGGCCAATTGTTGGAGACAGTTGAACTTTTCAAAAGAAAGGATGGCAAGGAATTTCCCTTTGCTAAAATAGAGGAAAAGGCCATGATCTTTCGACCAACACTTTTGACCACTGCACCAACTACCTTTGCGGATTAAGTAGTGCGACACATTAGCAAATAATGCGAAGGTGACCTGACCAAGATCGGATAGGTTACCTTCTACCATTTTTGAAAAACAAGATTTATGCAAGTAATACTTATGACGGGTCCGCCCTATGCAGGGAAGGGCACCCAATGCGCTCATTTACAAGCAGCTAGTGGTTGTAAACATCTTTCAACGGGAGAACGGATCCGATGGGAAAAAGAAGCGGGCACCCCTTTGGCCCAATTGATGACGGAGGAGGAAAAAGGACAGCTCGTACCAGATAAGGTGATGGAACAGCTCGTCCGACTGATGTTACAAGAGAATCGGGGATTAGCAGGGATCATCTTAGACGGGTACCCAAGAACGGTGCCGCAGGTAGACACACTCTTGAAATTACTGACTGAAGAAGGGCTGGTGATTAGCAAAGTCCTAAACCTACAAGTGCCGCGTGCCGAACTACTTCGCAGAGCTAAGGAGCGAGCCCTCTCTTCTAGCCGAAAGGATGATCAAGATGAAAGTATACACCTTGAAAGAATCTCTGTCTTTGAGCGGGAAACCCTACCTGCTATTACCTATTTGAGTTCAATCGTCCCTGTCGCTCACATTGAGGGGGAAGGCCGGGAAGAAGTGACGAAGCAATTGATTTTACGTGAGATTATGTAGTTTGCGTTTGCTTACTCAACTAAAATGTGAAAGACTTCTATGAAGAAGATTACTAACTACGGTACGGCTATTGCTTTGACTTTGCTTGTTCTCGCTTGTCAAGAGCAAGGCCATAAAAATGCACAAACTGAGGCTCATCAACCATCTTACTGGCAGGATACAACGCTAGCTAAAGCCATTTCGAATATCCCTCAAGTGAGTACGGGCTATCAACATCAAGTGATGGTGCTCGGCACTTTTCATTTTAACCGATCTACGGATGGAAGTGATGTGGTGGCTAAGAACCACATTGATGTTGCAGCTGAGCAAAGTCAAAAAGAGATCCAAGAAATTGTAAACACGATTGAAACGGATTTTAAGCCCACACTCGTTGTGGTGGAATGGATGCCAAGTTTCCAAGCAAAATTTGACTCCCTATATCAAGCCTACCTGAAAGGAGACTGGACATTGGTCAAGAATGAGGCTTTCCAAATTGGCTTTCGTACCGCCAAGGCCATGGAATTACCTACCATCTACTGCGTAGACAACCGCCCACCGCAACCCGAGAGTTTACATGAACTTGACGACTGGGATAGCTATGCTAAAAGCGTGGGGCAAACAGAAGCATTCAATGAATATAATGAGGACAATGATGCTTTTAATGCCTACATGGATGATATGCTCTCAAAACTCAGCCTTAAACAGTATTTGATCCTGATTAACAGTCCCGCTCACGTCAGACGTTACAAAGCCTTATCTTTTACCGGGTTAGTTAATTTGGGGCAAAATGACAACTATGTCGGTGCTGACCTTACTGGTAATTGGTACAGAAGAAATACCCGTATCTTCACAAATGTGAGAAGTCTTTGTAAGACGAAGTCAGAACGAATCCTGATTATTTATGGAGCTGGACATAAATGGGCCTTGGATGAGATATTTGCGGGTTCACCTGAATTTGAAGTGATTCAGCCGTTTAGGTAGTAATATCATTGATCAATCCTGAATATTCTGGGAGAACTATTTGCAGGATCAGTGCCAGAAGCAACATATCCAGCGCCAGGACGACAAGGAGACTGATTTAAACAAAATGACAAAAGAGGAAAATGAATAACAGCAAAGCAATTAGTGAGAAATTAGCAGCCTACTGCCAAGCCAACCACATTACTCTGAACATCGAAAATTTCAACATGGTGTGTAAAGAGGCCTTGACAGAGGAGGAGTACCATCAGTGTTTCCTTTCACATGAAGTAGGTGACCAACTAGATGCTTTGGCTCAAAAAGGGGACGCGGCTTTTGAACGCGGCGCCTACCGCAATGCCATTAAAACTTACCAAAAGGGCCTCGATCTAATACCGGAACCTCAGAATCAATGGGAAGCCAAACTCTGGTTTACTGCTGCTATTTCCGATGCATACTGGTTCATGGAGAACTATCAAGATGCGCTGACTTACCTGGATGAATCATTGCAAGTGGAGGGCGGTCATGCTAATCCTTTTATTCGCCTTCGTAGGGGACAGGTTCTGTTCGAATTAGGACAAGAGGAAGAGGCAAAAGCAGAATTAATTCGAGGCTATAAGCTGGGCGGAGAAGAGTTATTTGAAGACGAGGATGAGAAGTATTGGGATTTGATTGCCTAGGACCTCATGTAGAACATAATGACTTACCTACAAATGCCAATAACGGATATTCAAGTTGATAAAATCAGGGGTGTGATCTATGGCCAGGCGATCGGTGATGCCTTGGGACTGGCAACGGAGTTCATGTCCAAGACTGAAGTCTTGAAAGCCTATCCTGAAGGGGTCAAGTCCTACGCAGATATCCAAGAAGATGAGCATACCAATCGATGGGAAAAAGGGGATTGGACAGATGATACGGATCAAATGCTTTGCATCCTCGACGCAATTCTAGAGTATAAAGAACTAAGTCTTACCGGTGTTTGCCAAAATTTTATGTCTTGGTTCCATGGTGAACCGCTCGGGATTGGTAATACGGTATATAGCGTGCTAAATGATCCGCAATTTCTAATAGATCCTCAAGGTGTCTCGAAGAAGGTTTGGGAAGAATCCGAACGACAAAGTGCAGCGAATGGCGGTGTCATGAGGACATCCATTTTGGGAGTTTGGGATTTCACTGATAAAGAAAAGGTGATCCAGAATGCGAAAGATATCTGTACGGTAACACACTATGATCCACGATGTGTAGCGAGCTGTGTGGCCATTAGTTTAGCGATTAGTTTGTTATTGATGGGGTCAGAGAAGCCCCCAAGTATAGTTGCAGCATGTATTTCACAGGCAAGCCAGTTTGCTACAGGAATTGTCGACCAATTGGAAAACATTCCAAAGCAAATTGAAGAATTGATGTTGGACGAGTATGATAGCATAGGATATACTTTTAAAGCGACCCAAGCAGGTTTTTGGGCCTTAGCTTATGCCGAATCCTTCTTGCATGGTATTCAATCAGTTATTATGGAAGGCGGGGATGCTGATACCAACGCAGCTGTGGCCGGGGCTGTTTTGGGGGCAAAGTTTGGTTATAATGGAATCCCAGCACCCCTTATTGAGGGACTAGTGCATCGAAAGGATTTAGATGATAAGATTCAAGCCTTGCTTGCCTTAATGCTGGAAAGAGCTTAAACTCAATTTAATCTCAGATTCCTCACTACCTGGGAATTTTCAATACCTGACCTACAGATATAGCATTTCCTCGTATCCCATTCAATTGCTTCAAGGCTAGGGTAGAGGTGTTGCCATCCCCATCTACTAAACCATATTTCTTCGCAATGGAAAACAGCGTTTCTCCCGCAGCCACAGTATGCGTCTGTTCCGTGGCGGCGTTGCCTGGAATAAACTTGCTAGTTCCATCGGCGTACTGTACCTCAATCCCTTCGACCGCGGGATATTCTACTCTGACGGATGGGGGAGCGGCCTCGCCTGGTCTCACCCTTACTAGGTAGTTCATGTTGACTAAGCGGTCGCCAACTGCCGTTCTGATATAGTTTTTGTCAATTTCATTCTCAAATAGATCGGTAAGTTGCAAGCTAAAGCTTACGGGGACAGCTTTGGAGGATTTTCCCGCCTGGATTAGCGTGTCTCCTAGGTCCATATCTATGCTTCTGATGACCTGATCATATTCGCTAACCCCTTTTTCGGTCAGCACATCCTTGGTCAGCTTGAGATTTCCCGATAGCCGTGCGTATAGAGGTTGTGCGTCTTGATCTTCCGTGCTTCCGCCTTGATAGGCCAGTGGAACAACAACGTTTGAAAAAGGTTGGAAGCTTGTCGGACTTTGTTGAGCGACTAGAGGGACTTCAATGGGGGCAGTTAATTGAATGGAAAGGGTGTCCGACTCTGCCAATCCCAAATTATCTAAGTCTGCGCTACTGATTCGAATGGGATCGAGTGGCAATTTGATGAAAAGCGAATCTCCAGCTCGTAGATCTTGATCTATGGTGAAGGGCTTTAAAGGCAGGACAAAAGATCTACCGTTGGAGCCCAGGTTTACAACTTGTTCTGGTGCAGATAAATCTATTCTTTGGGCCCGTTGGGCAAAGGACGGAAGCACGTCTAAGGTTTTCTCGAAGAGCATTCCACAAAGGAACCATAATAGGAGAAACAAGGCGAAGTATTTCCAGGTCCTTTTGATAAAGCGGGCTATGGCTTCCCGGTCCCGCTTTTCGGCTAGAATAGGTTCAACCAGCGTGTCATGACTAATCTCATAGATCGGGTTATTGCCACTCTTATGTATCCGGCGGATTAAACGGGAATCTTGGAGATTCACCAACAAAGAATCTTCAATTTCCAATGTTTCCCGGATATAGGCAGCGTCCTTGGAAGTTCTTTGCCGGGATTTCGGTAAGACCAGATGATCCTCTAAGAGTTTCCGGGCCAGCTTCCTGTCTTTCCGTTTTTCTAAGCTCTTGATCTGACTGAGATAATAGCCTCGAAGTACGCTGTCGAGGTTCCCCACATCCTCCATCGCCAAGGCCAAAACAGGCCTCACCGTTTTATCGGGTTCTTGTGCGTGCTCATCATGTGTTATGGGTACTTCCTGCTGTTCCATATCTGCTTGATTCAATCGGATCTTTCCTAGTGTTTCTTAATCTTTCGCTCTCGTTCAATGATTCTTTGTTCAATGTGTTGACATACGATCTGCAATTGCGAAGGGTCAATTCTACGTGTAAGTTTATCCTGTAGAAACCCGATGATTTCATCTAAAATGTCTTCACTAATCGAAAACTCAGGAGAAATGAACCTTTCGCCATCCAGCGATGCAGGTTGGGCAATTGCTTTTTTGGCTTGGTCAATATCAAAACTTCTGAGTTCATAGCTATTGAGCATCATTTCTGGGAGGTAAGCCTTTAGGCGCTCCAAATAATGAAGTTTATCAGAACGCATTGAAATCAGGATTTTAGCATCTAAGGGCTCCTCAATCTTTGCCATTAACTGGGCAACCTTAGGGCTAGGTAATGGCTTCCCTGATCCATCCTGTGCACCATCAATAATCTGTTTTCGATCAATCCCTTTTCTCACCTCCTCCGGTGTAACCTGATGATAGAGTTCACCCAACTGCCGGGCGAATTCTTCCACTCGTTCTTCCGGATAGGTAAAGAGTTCTTCGAATTGATCTAGAATAAATACAATTCGTAGTGGATGTACGGCTTGATCTACTAGCATCTTCTTAGCACTCAACCACAAACTGGGTTTGGGCATCGGGATTACCTCTTCCCACTGATTATCCTCACCCAGACAAGCATCGATAAAGCGATCAATTGGATCTTTTATCAGTTCGGCATCCAGTACTGTCAGTCCCTGTCTTTCTCTTCTTAATCTAGCTAGTTCTGGGTCGTAGTTCGTAAACCGGATCGCAACGATATGATAGGGAATATCCCAATTTCTGATTTCGCTTAAGGTAGGCAGTATGCCCGCATTAATCAGCGATGACTTACCCATGCCAGATGGGCTATGAAGAATAGTCAGGTTGTCCAGGTCCAGCAGCCTACAAACAGCTTCAATTTCCTCATCCCTTCCGAAAAAATGCTGTTTTTCGTCGGCATCAAAAGGTCGTAATCCTGGATATCGTGAGCGTAAAGTTGTCATTTCCCTCAGTATTTAAGCCGGTACAGCAGCGGCTACACGATCAATAAACAAGGATAAGCTTTTGCTGAGATCCTCCCATTTCGTTTCTAGTTCTTCTTTGCTCAGGCTATTGTAATTCTCCCACTCCTTTATTTGGTGGAAATTATGTTGATATTCTCCTAGTTCCTGCAGAAGTCCTCCTTCTTTACCATCTTTAATCAATAGATCATCTAACCTAGACATCACTTCCTCTAGTCGGTTTTGTTCGGCCAGTACCAGTAGATCGTCATATTGGGAACCTGGATTGTTGGTATTTCCAGTTCTCAAAAGATCTTCTTCTTTACAGAGTTCGTGCAAACCAGCTACAAACTCATCTATCTTCTTTTCCAGGAAAGTTACCTTAAAATTGGATTCGAAGAAGCGCTTGTTCTGCTTACCTGGTCCAGAAGGTTTTGATGGATGAGCGTAGGATATATCTTTTTCATGAACCTTTAGTACCCGAAGCAAGAGTTTCATATACCAGTCGTCAAAGGAGAAGCCCAAGAAGATCAGATGACTTGCTTGTTGTACTTTGTCCTGAATTAACTTGGGAAGTTGACGTACACCCAGGATGCCGAATATAAATTGATAAAGCCGATCCAGGGTGATTACCATCGATTCCTTATGTCTCACACTTCCGAAAAGGTTATAGACCAGCGGGTAATCCTTAGTGAAGGTGTCAAGTGGCGTGGATTCTTGCAGATAGCTATAGTAGCCGTATTGGTGATTAATCTGATTTTCTTCGAACACCTCATGAATCAAATCGAAAGGGTAGGTGGATAAGATCAAATCAAAAGGAATCTCACTGATTTGCTTAAATCGATTCAGCTGTCGCATGCCTAATTCTTGCAGCTTGATCTTTGCCAAGTCCATAAACATACGCTGCCCGCCAGCTCTATCCACTAAAGATTGCGCGGAGGTATAAAAGTCCGGAGGACTGTCAGCCGGATGTTTACCAATCCATTTATGTTGTTCCCGTAGCAATAGGTCAGGGACAGAAATCTCCCGCTCTGAAAAGTCGGTGGTAGCCAAGGGTTTTGAAAAAGCATAATTCCCCAAGATCAGCACGCATTTATTCTCCTCTAAAGCATCCAAGATTTCCAGCATTTGGTACTTCTCCCAGTCTCCTTGCTCTTGCGGCGTAGGTTCAGGTTCAACGACTGCCTTGAGCTTACCCTGCATTTGTCCGGCACTGGGAACGATGAAACCGGGCTCAGAAACTGCAAAAACCTCCATCGGCTCAGCGATGTTTTTAAAGTGGAAAGAACCTACTGAGCTTAATGTTAATTCTGCCTTGTTTTTTACCTGGTTTCTGACGGTTTTAGATAGCAGAACTGCTCCTGGAACACCCAAAGACTCGATCCGAGAGGCGATGTTCACGCCATCTCCAAAGGCGTTGTTGTTTTTATACAATACATCCCCTAAGTGCATGCCGATACGTACGGGCACCTGCTGCTTGATAAATTGAGATTGGAGTGAAATGGCGGCACGTAAACTGAGAAAGGCACTGTCAAAGGATAATAGACAACCATCACCATAGTACTGGATGATTTGACCTTCATGTCGTTGCATCTCCTCTTCCAGAATCGACTTGAAACGATCCAACACAGCCAATGCTTGAACTTCATCTGCCTGCATCATCGCGGAATATCCCGCAATATCTGCAAAGACAATGATCGCTAATTTTCTGGATTCCTGCATTTATCGACTGTTTAGGTAGAAGCAATTTACAAAATTATCGCAATTCGCCTGTTGTTAACGCTTCCAATTCGCTCTCTGACATTACTTTATGTCCTTGTGTACATAGAAGTGCCATGTCCGTGAAGTTGTCCAAAGGAACCATTTCTGAGGAGCTAAAGACCTGTTTTCTTAGGATTATCTGTTGGAAATCTTAATTTACATTAATGCACTGAAAGGCACAGGGGCATACCTTTGATCTAATATCATAGAACACAAGACCAAAAAACGAATATGTATATACTCATAACTGGCGGCCATTCAGGAATTGGTCTAGAACTCACAAAAAGATTACTAGCAGAAGGGCATCATATAGGACTGATTGTGCGCAGTGAAAAAAGAAAGGAAGATGCCTTGCAGGAAATTGAGCAAACGGACAAGCTAGACTTCTTCATCGCAGATCTCAGCCAAAGACCAGCCTTGTTAGCCGCGGCAGCCGAAGTCAAGGCGAAATGGCCATTCATAGATGGAATCTTTCACAATGCGGGGGTATTGCTAGATAAGGATTACTATTCCGATCAGGGCAATGAGTTGCACTTTGAGATTAACTCCTTGGCGCCTTACTTCTTGAGCAAGGAGCTAAAACCTTGGCTCGATAAATCAGAAGCCCCTTTCATCGTAAATACGGCGACTGATAATATGCATCGACAAAAACCACTCGATATTGCCAACTTGAAAAAGCCAAAGAAATTTGTCAAACTCATTGGATCTTACATGCATTCCAAATATGCCATGGTGCTATTGATGAACCATCTGGCAAAGGAGTGGCCTAAGGTAAGAATAGCCAGCGTGGCGCCTGGTGCTCTCAAGACC
>JAHQWA010000456.1 GCA_019634045.1 Saprospiraceae bacterium | reverse complement strand
GCTGATCGAAGGGACGATGGGTCTGATTTCAAAAGCGGTGCTCTGTGCGTTGGTCGTTATCGCCGCGCTGAAGATCGTCTACGACACGCGGCCGTCACTTGCAGCGCTCCGCCGAAAGGCGTGATGCTGCATTGCGCGGTAGGTCCGGTCGATGCCGGATGCCCGCACCGATGAGAGGCCCAAAGGACCGGAATTCGACGCGCACGGTCACGCATGTCCTTTTGTGACAACGCCCCGGTTCCCCTGAACCGGCCTCAGCGCGTCTCTGGCTTCAAGACAATTGACCGGCCGGGCAACCAATTGGTCGTAGCCGTCACGGCATCGATTTGCTTGAATTTCATTATGTAATAACATTACTATTCTGTGATGCTGCCTCCAGCAATGCAGATGAAGACCGTCGGCGAGACATACTGAAACGCGATCCGGCCGCGCCTCAATCGCACCGGTGAGCATTCACATTGAGAGGATTGCATGACTCTGCATGAGCCCCGTCTTTGCGTCACGGTTCTGTCCGCATCTCTGGGTGCCGGACCGTCGACAAACCAGGATCGCGTGCTGGATTTCGCGCTCGCAGGCCCGGACGAGATGCCCGATCTGCCTGACCCGCTTCCCCCGCAGCACAGGCTCGAGGACGCGGCATGAACGTCCTGCGCCACGCCCATGTCGAGCCGGATCAAAGCGCCCGCATAGTCGATGCGCCGGAAGGTCTGCGCCTCATCCATCACGCGGCTTGCCCCGCCGTTATCTGGCAGCGTGAGCCGGCGCTTCGATTTCAGCGCTGGATCGATGCCCTCGATCCCGAACACCTGCCGACGGCAAGAATGACACTGCGCCCGGACGCGGTTCCCAGTGCGATCGAACATCTGTGCACGGGTGCGCGTCTGCCGGAAGGCTATGAACGCGGATGTCTGATTGGCGACATCTCTGCGATGGCGCACATTTTTGCTGACATCATGGGGGCGGACTACCTCGCATTGCGGTTGGACGTGGTCGCGTCAAATGCATGCCGCAAGTTCCACCGAGACGCCATCACCGCACGCCTGATCTGCACCTATCGCGGGACCGGGACCCAATACGGCTTGTCGTCGAACGATGACGATCCTGCAGAGGTTCTCACCGTTCCGACCGGTGCGCCCATGATCCTGCGTGGCACTGAATGGCCGGTCTCGCCCGCCTGAGGATTTTTGCACCGCTCCCCGCCCATCGAGGGCACGGGCGAGACGCGTCTGGTCCTGGTGCTCGACCCGGTCGCAGACCAAGAGCCGACCCCAAATATCCTGAAACACTGAAAACCGAGGGAGAACCATCATGAAAAGCCGCGCCGCCATTGCATGGGAGCCGAACCGCCCGCTCGAGATCGAAGAGATCGATCTTGAAGGACCGAAAGAAGGCGAGGTTCTTGTCCGGATCGTCACGACCAGTCTCTGTCATACAGACGTCTTCACCCTGTCGGGTGAGGATCCGGAGGGACTGTTCCCCTGCATCCTCGGCCATGAAGGCTGCGGCGTGGTCGAGGAGATCGGGCCAGGCGTCACCTCGGTCAAACCGGGTGACAAGGTCATCCCCCTTTATGTGCCCGAAGATCCGGACTGCCCCTACATCAAATCAGGCAAGACCAACCTGTGTCAGACCATCCGCAAGACGCAGGGCGCAGGTCTGATGCCGGACGGGACCTCGCGCTTCTCGTACAAGGGCAAGCACTGAAAAGTCCGGACTTACTGGACTCCATCAAAGATCTAATAGCTTCACAAGCTGTGAAGGATATTTTCAATCTAGATAGGAGCAACGAAAACTAAGTTTTGCAAAATGCGATAGAGTAAGCTTGCCCCCAGTTTCGCGGTACGCTGGTCCATATCAAAAGAAGGGTTTAATTCGCAAACATCACAAAGAATCAATTTGCCCGATGCTGCTAGATATTGAAGCCAAGGCAGCACCTGCAACGGATATAGCCCTAGGCTAGCAGGTGCGCTGACGCCCGGAGCAAAGGCCGCATCGAAGGCATCTAGGTCAATAGACAAGTATAAGTAGTCGTGCGCCTGGACAAAAAGCTGGAGCTGTTCTGGTAAACTATTTTGCGGCAATGAGGATAGGGCATCAGTAGTAAGGTATTCAACACCCAAATCATCCGCTACAGCAAAGAGAGAGCTGGTATTGCCAGTCGGATTGATACCCAGACAGAGGTAGCTGAAGTTGGAATCATGCTTTTTGGCCCAATCGGCCATTTGCCGGAAGGGCGTTCCTGAATTAGCCTGTTGATTTGGCGTACGGAGATCAAAGTGAGCATCTATATTGATAATTCCCAAATTGGCCTTTGGCCCAATAAGTTGACGAATTCCTAAATAACTCCCCCAAGCAGTCTCATGCCCTCCACCTAGAATGACCGGGAACCCAGCACCTGCCAAAATCTGTACCACACCTATTGCCAGGGTTTCTTGGGCTGCCTCTAAATTCCCGTCTTGACAATAGACATTTCCCGCATCTATTAATCGAAAGCTGGATGGAAAGTGCCAGGCAAAATTGCCCAAAGCTTTGCGTAGAGCGTTGGGGCCATCGGCGGCTCCTACCCGCCCTTTATTCCGACGAACACCTTCCTCGCAACAAAATCCTAGGAGAGTCGCCGTCTCTTTGGGAGCCTTGCTTTCATTAAGATCAAGTAGGGAAACTTGCTGATGCAATCGAACGTCCCTTTCAGTATCTATACGACCACTCCATTGCGGCGTTTCTCCCGATTGATAATAGGTTGAATTCATCATGCTGATGCTTCTGAAATTAATTGTCCGCTTTTCCACACTGCAGCCGGTCGCAATTGCCCTTGATGGTAGAAGATTTCTCTATAGTCCGTCGTTTCAAAGGCTGTGATATCTGCTATTTGCCCTTCTATTAAGCGCCCCCGCTGCTGCAACCCCAAAGCTGCTGCTGCCCTAAAAGTAATTCCAGCTAATACTTCCGGTAAACTTAACTTTTCAGCCATTCCGAAGATGCTGGCACAGGTCAAAAGGTCCCCCATAGGAGCAGAACCTGGATTCCAATCCGATGCAATGGCAAGCGATGCTCCAGCATCCAACAACCGACGCCCAGGGGTGAAGGCGCAGCCTAGCCCCAAAGAAGCACCTGGTAAGGCGACAGGGATAACTTCACTCTGCGCCAAAGCTTGAACCTCCATCTCCCCTGAAGCTTCTAGATGATCGGCACTACGTGCGCCGCAATCTATAGCTACCTGACTTCCTCCGGTGCTAAATTGATCGGCATGTACCGTCAAATCAAAACCAGCTTGCCGTAAAGTGGACAGGTAATGCCTAGCCTCAACCAAATCAAAGGCCTCCGCTTCTATAAAAATGTCCGCTCGCTTGGCCAACTGCTCTTGCTGTACAATTGGGAAAAATTCAGTTAGAAGATACATTACATATTCCATCGCTGTGCCGGCAAAATCCCTAGGTACAATATGCGCAGGTAAACAGGTAGGGATCACATCCACCAAACTCTTTTGCCCAGCTGCTTGGATCGCTCTCAACATCTTTAATTCTCCTTCAACCGTCAAGGCATATCCACTCTTGACCTCAACCGTAGTCACGCCAGATCGAAGTAGGCGAGCTAGTCTATCCAACATAGATGCGGTCAGCGCTTCCTCGCTAGCCGCACGTGTCCTTTGCACCGTATCCCAAATCCCACCACCAGCCTGAGCAATTTCCAAATAGGTCTTGCCCCCTGATCGTGCCGCATAATCCCTAGCCCTAGAACCCGCAAAACAGATATGTGTGTGCGCATCTACAAGACCAGGTATGGCCACCAATGGCTTTTCCAATTCATACCAAAATAAGCCTTCCGTTTTTGCTTTCGAACGAATAGCTGTAGCCTCGCCTACCGCTCCTACGCGGCCGTTCTTCAAAATCATGGCTCCATGCTCGATGACTTCTAGCTGTTCATCCCGTAAAGCCCCCTTAAGCGGAAGTCCGTTCATGCTAATGATCTGTGCAAAAGGGCCAATGGCAATAGAAGTTGACATATTCTATATGATTAAGCGTCAGAGAGTAGTAGATCATGCTCTTTTCCAGTACGTTGGGCCAGACCATAACCAGCGTCAGCATGCCTAAATATCCCCATAGCGGGATCGTTGTGCAGACACCTTCTCAGTCTTTCGGCCGCTTCCTCAGAACCATCAGCCAGAATAACCATACCTGCATGTTGCGAAAAGCCCATGCCCACACCTCCTCCGTGATGGAAGGAAACCCATGTAGCTCCACCAGCAGTATTGGACATAAGGTTTAGTAAGGGCCAATCGGATACGGCATCACTGCCGTCCATCATACCTTCCGTTTCTCGATTGGGAGAGGCGACGGAGCCACAGTCCAAGTGATCTCTGCCAATTACGATGGGAGCCTTTACCGCACCTGTTTTGACCAGGTCATTGAAGATCAAGCCTGCCTTCTCACGTTCCCCCATACCCAACCAACAGATTCGGCAAGGAATTCCTTGAAAGGCTACCTTCTCCTGAGCCTGCTTCAGCCAATTGATCAGGTGTATATTCTCTGGGAAAGCTTCCATTAAAGCTCGGTCTGTAACATGGATATCTGTAGGATCTCCCGATAAAGCAGCCCAACGAAAAGGCCCTTTTCCTTCACAAAAAAGCGGGCGGATAAACTCCGGTACAAACCCTTGGAAATCGAAGGCATTCTCTTCTCCTCCCTGTCGAGCAAACTCCCGTAAATTATTGCCGTAATCAAAAACAATACTGCCTCGTTTTTGCATCTCCAACATCAATCCAACGTGTCTTGCCATTGATTTCAGAGATCGATCCTTATAACAGCGGGGATCGTTTCCTCGAAGCGTTTGGGCTTCCGCTAAGGTCATTCCATGAGGTACGTAGCCATGAACCGGGTCATGCGCTGACGTTTGGTCTGTGAGGATATCCGGAATGATTTCATCAGCTAATAAGCGTTCCAGTACATCTCCAATATCCCCGACTAGGCCAATGGAAACTGCCTCTCCTTGCTCTTTTGCTGCCATAGCCCACGAGACCGCTTCCTCATAGTTTTCCGTCATTTTATCAATGTATCGAGTGGCTATTCGTTTCTCAATACGAGCCGGATCAATATCCACACCCAGGAAAGTAGCCCCAGCCATGGTGGCAGCTAAGGGTTGAGCTCCTCCCATTCCTCCCAAACCGCCAGTTACTAAAAGGCGATGCTTGAGGTCGTCCTGAAAATACTTCCGACCACAAGCGGCAAATGTCTCATAGGTTCCTTGCAAAATCCCCTGTGTCCCAATATAGATCCAACTTCCAGCTGTCATCTGCCCAAACATCATTAGCCCTCTTTCCTTCAAATCTTCGAAGTGCTCCCAGTTAGCCCAGGCAGGTACGAGGTTACTATTGGCGATTAATACTCTGGGAGCATGTGAATGAGTACGTACGATACCAACCGGCTTACCCGACTGCACCAATAAACTGTGGTTTTCATCCAATTCTAATAACACCTTTATGATCTGCTGCAAAGCAGGAACATTTCGAGCAGCCTGCCCAGTCCCACCATACACGATCAGCTCCGCTGGGTCTTCAGCAACGTCGGCATCTAGATTATTTAATAACATGCGAAGCGCAGCCTCGGTCTGCCAAGACTTGGCATGTAGCCGATTCCCCTTCGGTGCTTGATAGTGGGGATGAGCTGCGTATTGCTTAATAAAGTCCGTATAGTTCATGAGTACTATTTTTAAAAGAAATTTGTCGATCGGCAGCTAGCTCATCTGTCAGCTGTTGCAACTTGCCGTCGCTAATCATTTGAATGACGATTGCTAATTCCTCTTCGAAAAGGGTATCGGAGGTGCGATGTGAAATTTTCGACCTGACCATCTGGTAGCAGACATCCAATAAAACACTGGACCGAAGTGGTAGGTGAAAATCTAAGCCTTGAGCCGCGTAAAGCAATTCTATACCCAAGATTTGCTCTAGATTATGCACGACCTGATAGGCCTTCCGCCCGCTAATCGATCCCATACTAACGTGATCTTCCTGTCCCAAGGAAGTCGGAACGCTATCCACAGATGCAGGGAAGCAAAGCGTTTTATTTTCACTCACCAACGCAGCTGTGGTATATTGAGGGATCATAAAGCCTGAATTTAGACCTACTTCCTCCATCAAAAGCTTTGGCACGCCCGGCATTTTACCCTCTATACTCAAATAGATTCGCCGATCGGCTATATTGCCAATTTCTGCAGCAGCCATGGCCGCATAATCCAAGGGTAAAGCGATAGGTTGACCATGGAAATTTCCTCCACTGATAATATTAACCTCGTCTAGAATAATCGGATTGTCTGTCACTGAATTAATCTCAGTGTGAATGGCTTCTTTAAGATGTAGCCAAGCTTGGCGGGAGGCACCATGTACCTGAGGAATACAGCGTAAGGAATAGGGATCTTGAACCCGTTCGCAGTTTTCATGGGACTGCATGATAGCGGAACCATGGAGCAACTGGCGAAGTCGTTCTGCCACGTAGGTGCAGCCAGGATGGGGTCGCAAACGATGAAGATCCGCATGAAAGGGTTTAGCCGAACCGGTCAAGGCTTCCAACATCATCGCCGCCGTTATGTCCGCTTGGTCCAGGCAGCCTTGTAAACGTTCTGCAACTACGATGCCATAGGCGGCCATAAATTGGGTGCCATTGATTAGTGCTAGTCCCTCTTTTGCCTCCAACTGTAGCGGTGCCAAACCATAAGCCTGCAAAACAGATCCCGCTGGTTGATAGGCTCCATTATAATATACTTTGCCTAAGCCAATTAATGGGAGGAAGAGGTGTGAAAGGGGAGCCAAGTCCCCGGATGCCCCCACTGAGCCTTTCTCCGGTACAAAGGGGATCATATCATTATCAATATGCCAAAGTATCCGCTCAAGCGTTGGCAATCTAATACCAGAATAACCTTGTGCAAGGGCTTGCGCCTTTAATATGAGCATTAATTTGGCCACCTTCTTCGGGATGGGCTTTCCCAGCCCAACACTATGGCTCTTGAGTAGGTTATGCTGTAATTCCTGGGTCAAATCTTTGGCCACTAGCGTCGTGCAAAGGGGCCCAAAGCCCGTAGTTACCCCGTAGACGACCTGCTCATTGCTCACTACAGCATCTACCCAGGAACGGCTTTGCTGAATCTTTTCTTTAGCCACTCTATTTAAAATTCCGCTCCTACTCCCTTTTGCTATTTCTAGAGCTAATCCAATCGAGAGTTGGTCCACTCCATAATGAAAATCGTGTCTATCCATAACCTACTAATTATTGGGCGCAACGGTAAAGGTGAGTTTGGCTTTGATCAGCAATTGGATCAGAGGTAATTGTGGGTCTTCCACTTTCAATGCGGCATTAGGTGTGGTATTCAATGCCTGTAGAGCCTCGATGATCATACTCGTTGCCAATCCTTTCCGGCGATACTCTGCCTGGACGAAAACCTGCCATAAATGCAATCCGTTGCTTGAATCCACGTACATAGCCAATGCTCCTATAATCTGGCTTTTATATATAGTGCCCCAGATCTGTACCCCTTCGGGGAGCGTTAGGAATCGTCCTTCACTATCCGCTTTGAAAACTTCAAAAGCCGGATTAGGCTTGGAAGTATCCAGTTGCACAAGTTCGAATTCAAGTGCTGGGACCAGCGCTAAAGTTTTAGCAGAAAAAACCTTCTGAGAGAGTCGCTCCTCTAAGGCATCCAATTCCTCCAAGAATTGCATTTGCCGGGTCTCGCTTTCCCAAAGCGTTGGCATGGCTAATTGCATGGAGTGCCAAACCGGGATCACCTTCTGCAAAAGGGTGTCTCCAAGGAGCGTTAGGCTGACCTTCTTCCGACGGGCATCTTGTGGATCTTCGATCAGCTGGATCAATTCCCTTTTTCGTAAGCTGCTAATCATCTGGCTGATGGCTGAATGGGATACGTCCATGGCAGCGGCGATATCCGTCATCGAGAGGTCGCCTTTTTCCCGCAAAAGGAAAAATACAGGGAACCAACTGGGCTCAAACTCAATCTCCAGCTCTTGATAGATCTGACCCACCTCTTGCAAAAATCGATCACTCAACCGCTTCAATCTTGTACCTAAAATGAGACCGCCTGCAGCTTTGTAAAAGTTCATTGTAAAAGTATTTATATAAGCACTTATACAAAATAGCGAATTTTTTGTTGCTTATGCAAGTAAAATGGTTTAGAAAATAAGCCTCCGAAATTTCGGAGGCTTATTTTCTAAATTCTACACCTCCAAGTGCTGACTCAAGGGCAAGGACCGTACCCTCACCCCACAAGCATCAAAAATCGCATTACTCACGGCACCAAAGGTGGGAATATTAGATAGTTCCCCTACTCCACAGGCAGGTCGGTGAGAGGGCAACAGGTGAATTTCAATCTCGGGGCATTCTCTATAAGTCAAGGTAGGATAGTCCCCAAAACTATGCTCCATGACCCTACCGCCCTCGAAATTAATCGAAGCTTTCAACATGGCCGAGAGGGCAAAGACTATCCCGCCCTCAATTTGAGCACGTACCAGATTCGGATTCACCACTTGACCACACTCCACCACGCAGGTGAGCTTATGAATCCCAAGTTTCTTCTTTTTGACCACACTCACTTCAGCTACTATAGCCGCATAGGATTCAAAAAAAGTAAAACAGGCTGCCATGCCTTTCCCTCGACCTTTTTTGCGTTTTTCCTTCCAATTGGACAAGCGACCTACCTCTTCTAGTACTCGTTTGAAGATGCTTTTGTCCATAGTTTCTTCTCCTCTAATAGTCGTCAACCCTTCCGTTTCCTTTAAGAGGGAAAGGCGAAATTCTAATGGATCAGTCTTTGTAAAATGGGCTAGTTCATCCATCCAACTTTCCATCACAAAACCCGCGGTATTGGCGAAGGTTCCGCGCCACCACAAGGCGGGGATATGGATTTCATTGGCTAGCACCTGCTCGTACCTTAAATGAGGGATTTCGTAGGGGTATCTCAGGAAGTCATCTCCGATGGCGTTATCAATTCCGTTCTTCAATTGATCCGGTTCTCGCTGTGCATAAATACTCAAGCTTACCACTTTTACTTTCAGGCTTTCTGGCAGGCCCTTCTTCAACTTACTCTGCAACTGATATTTACCGGCTGGCATATAATGCCCTTGCTGCGTTTCATCCATCCTACTATTGAGGAGCTGCACGGGGTTTCCGCTTGCTTTAGATAGGAGCAGTGCCTCGATAGCATAATCTACCAGTAGGCGGCGACCAAAACTTCCGCCGAGATAGGTGGTATGGATTTTAATCTGCTGATCTTCAAAGCCCGTAATTTTCTTGACTGCAGCGAATAACCGGCTTTGCATGTGGCAAGGTGTCCAAATCTCACAACTATCATCGGTGTAGTGAGCTAAAGTATTCATTGGCTCCATCGGACTATGAGACCAAAAGGGGGTATCATAGATAGCTGTCAAAGTCGCCTCCGTTTCACTAGCATTTGGTTCTGTACCTTTTTGATGAAAGGTGACTCCTTCTTCATTCAGCTTCTCGCTAAAGTGATTTTGAATAAAATCATTATTTAGCTTTTGATTCCCCCTCAAATCCCATTCGATTCTCAACAATTGCCGACCTTGCTGTGCCGCCCAACTATTAGTGGCCAATACAGCTACTCCAGCCGGAAAATAATCGTAAGCTTCCCAAGCAGTCCCTTCCAAAGGAATCACCGCCTTCACCCCTTCAAACTGGAGTGCAGCTGTACGGTCAAGCCTTCTCAATCTCCCTCCGGTGACGGGACAACGCTCAATGGAAGCATACAGCATCCCCTCCACCTTCTGATCAATCCCATACCCCAAAGCTCCATTCAATTGCTCTTCCAGATGAGCATGCGGATACGGTTTACCAATGTACTTAAAAGCATCCGCAGGAATCAAGGGTGCTTCTTTGGGGACTTCTAGTTCACTAGCTGTTTCGAGCAAGGTCGCGTAGGTCAAGCTTTCCGGTTTAGTTGGATGCTTGAACTGTCCTTCCTCCACTATAATCTGCGAAGGGTCAACCGCCCACTGCTGGCCTGCTGCATTCACAAATAACTGTCTGGCAGTAGCAAAAATGGGTCTAGCCCCTCGGTAGTAGCCAGCCATGCCCCAGCTCCCTCCGGTTCCTACAAATCCTTCCTCCTCGGGCATTCTTACTTCTTGCTGGATCCAATCAAGTGGCACACAAAGCTCCTCGGCAGCCAGAAGGCGAATACTGGAGTTCGTTCCCTGCCCCATTTCAGTCTTATTGGTAATGAGGCGTATGCTACCATCTTTTTGAAAAATCAGCAGACGATTGGGTTGGAAGTCAGCGACAACAGAAGGAAATGAAGCTTGGGCCCTGGCTCTTACCCCCACTATCAAACTACCACTCGCCAAGGTTGCAGTACTAAGAAACAGTCGTCGATTCATGATCATGGTCTTTTAGATAAGTCAATGGCTGATTGAATGGCTTTTTTAATTCGAGGATAGGTTCCACAGCGGCACAACACTTGAGACATAGCTGCTTCGGCTTGCGCTTGACTAGGATTGGATTCCTCCTGTAAGAGGGCAACCGCTCGCATGATCTGACCAGATTGGCAATAACCACATTGCGGGACATGTTCCTTCCGCCAAGCTTGTTGGACCGGATGATCATTGCGATCAGATAGCCCTTCTATTGTTGTAATTGCTTGATCTTGGATCGAATGGATGGGCAATAGACAGGCTGTCTTGGCATCTCCTTCTACGAGTACCATGCAGCTACCGCAAATCCCTAAACCACAGCCGTACTTAGTTCCTGTCATATTCAACAGATCTCTCAAGACCCAAAGCAGGGGCATTTCCGCCGGAGCCTCCACGGTCTGTTCCTTGCCATTGATTGATAATTTATAGATCGGCATATAAATCAGTTACTTTGATTCACAACCAAAGTAAAGGCAATACAAGCTGGTATGATTGGAGAAAATGCTAAGCGGCGAAATTGAAAGGATAAGTCGAGCTTGCCCCCATAGCGGGATTAATTTTTGACTGGATCTAGATGGGCCAACATCGGGGCTTTATATGCCCGACTGAACCGGATACTCTCCCCGTTTTGAAGCAAAAGTGTACCGTCACCGTTACCATTGGGTCGTACCTGAACTACGTGCTCCATATTCACAACTGTTGAACGATGCACTCGTTGAAAACACTTACAATTCAAGGCTGCTTCAAAGGCCTTCAAACTTTGATATTTGACGTATCGCCGCTCAGAAGTATGAATAGTGATAGCGTTGTGGCTTACCGTGATATGGCTAATTTCTTTCACCTGAACGCGCACCGAAGCATTTTGGTGTTGTAATAAGATGTATCTAGGCACCTCAAGGGGTATATCTCTCGCTTCACGCTCTGCTGGTAGGCGCTCTCGATCCTTGACAAAAGTTGTGATTAAAGCCATGTAGCACAGGAGATTGCCTGCCACATTATTAGTCAATGAAGCCGTTAAGGTATTGAAGGAAGGACTTTCGCAATTAAACAGGAAGGAGAAGGTCGTAACTAAGAAGAGTTGGCAAAAGAAGAGATTCAGAACGCTAGTTAGTAACCCAATACCACTCAAGCCCAAAAGGCTTTTACTACTCAAAGTCCCTGAGCCCACCATACTAGTGGTCATTTTTTTCAATGGTTGGTACAAAGCCGTCCAAAACACAATCCCTCCTATCGCAAGAAAGCTGAGTTCCGTAATGCAGATAATCCCATTGCTGACTTGGTATAGGTACCCTAGTGCCAAATGCACAACTAAGACGAGTCCAATTAATGGCAATGCTTTCTTCATGATACAATACTAAATAAGAAGAGATTGAATGTATTTGTACAAACAGCAGATTTGATATTACACTTTCTAAGTGACCGCTGAATCGCCTTTTTTATCCATGAATCGCTTGAGGAAGTATCCAAAGATCAGACCTCCCACAAGCCAAATCGGAACCCCCACCAGGACGTCCTTCTGAGTGATTGGATCATTGGTTAACAAAGGGAAAATCAAGGTCATTAATACATACATGAAAGCGGCCCATATTAGTCCTTGCTTGACCCAGCCACTCCCGGCAAAAGGGTTGTACACACTTTCAAAACCTAACTGCTCAAACCGCTGTGCTTGTTTATCCAACCACACCTTTCTCAGTATTCCTCTAAACCACCCCCAAAGCGGGAAGGTCACGGCTAGGATGATAAAGGTAAAGGCATTCATCAGGCAAGGAATGACCTCTCCACAGTCAGGGCAATACAGACCAAACCAGTTTTTAAAGCCCGTTCCATTTTGAGTGGACCAAGTCCGAGAATCATGTAAGGTTTTACAATGAGGACAAGGTACATAGGAGCGTTCAACTCTAGGCTTATCTACGGTCTTGTCTTCGAGGCTGACCTTTGGGATTCTTTGTCCGAGAATAAGCTCATTAATGGCTAATCCAGGATTAATAATCCAATGTAACATTACTCCACTCTTCCAAGTGTAGATCTTGTATTTTTTCGGATCGAAATTCATAATTCTCTATTTCCAATCAGAGATTCAGCAGCTCGCCGGCCCCCTTAATCAGCCTTACTTTTATGGCTCGTTATTCTTTGCGCTTACAGTGTCCCATATCAAAAAGGCAAACTTCGCCAAACCCTCTTTTCCCAGGCTGTGAATTGAGGCAATCGCAATTGACTTAAAGTTAAAGAGAATTGCCCGGATCCGTCGCCATTCTGCCACTACCCACAAGGGGATTAACAATTCATTATGAAAATTGACACATCCGCTTACTTACCATGCAGGATTTCCTAAAAGGGATAGAGAGTGTATTAATGAATGTGGAGGAGGGAGCTCTATTTCAGATTTATCGATCGTGGAACCCTTTGCCTTTGAGTATCTTGGGGGTATATTTTTCAATCCGGGCGAAACGAGTTTTTGACTGTTTTGGTGCAGAAAAGTATAGGATATATCCTCTTTGTCGGCCGGGCGTAAGGGCTTCAAAGGCCGCGTTTAGGGCAGGGTTTTCTTGCAACACAAGTTGAAACTCCTGGGGCATAGGCGCTGGGGGCTTTTTGAATTCTACCTTCAAGCCGGCTTTTTCAACCTCAATGGCCTCCTGTACGTACGCCTCAATGACGGCCTCCTGTTTTAGCACTTGGTTAAGATTTGTGAATTTCAGTACTCGGCTAGCTTGTGAATTCTTCCCTGGAGTATGTAAGCATTTATGATGATCCTTCAACAAAACTCCCTTGAAAAAACTAATGGCAGCATAATCCTTAAAGGCGCTGATTATTAACACATTTTTCCCATCCCAAGTGTAACAAGGTACGCTCCATTTCAACACCTCCTGCATGCCAGTACCTAGGACGATTCGGCGCAATTGCCGGAGTTCCTCCTCCCAGGTATGAACTTTGCAAGCCGGGGTGCCGCCAAGATTACAGCGCCCGCATCCCTCCAGGAGATAGAGATCAACTTCTGGAATCATCTAATTACTTTAGGTATGATAATTGTCTGTCATAAGCCGTAATCCTACTCTTGCATCAATTCTTTCAGGCCGTCAAGATTTGCCTGTAGAACCACCTCCACATCAGCCTCTTCTACATGCCCGAGAATACCAAAATCCCCATCGTAACCTTTTGCAAGCAAAAGTTCGATCATCTCCTTTTCGTGATCTCCCTTCCCTATCGTCAGTATTTTTGGCCCGCCCTTTTGTAATCCATTTAGATTGACGTACCAAAGGTACGGGAGCATTTCCTCTACTAATTGCGGGAAGGCATCGATTTGATGATGCCCATGGTGAAAATTGTAGATCAGTCCTAAATCCTCCTCAGGTAAGGCCTCGATAATCTTAATCTGGTTACCCGGTTCTCCAAACCAATCTCCATGGTTGTACAAGCCCACATTACAACCTAATGCCTGAGCACGCTTGCTCAAAAAGGCAATCATCTCCGCCCCCTTCTGCACCGCATCCGGATCAGAAAGCCCCGCAAAGAAGTTGGCATGAAAACTCACCCAGAGTTGCCCTTTATATCCCATCTGCTCAACGATCTTAAACAGCTCTTCATTCGGTTCGTTTAGTTTCCCCACCGTATCTCTCTGAGCATCAATCCACATCCAGACAGAAATCACCTCTATATCATTGTCTTTGGCTAACTCCAATTCCCTTCCCATACTCTCCAAATGTTTCACTCTCCAATCATAAGCATAGCGCTTAATATTGAGACGTTTCAACATTTCTATTCGTTGCTCGGGGGTACGTTCCAAGCTATCGAATGGGACAATACACCAGGCGTAGATATTGTCAATATTCAAGTTATCCTTGGATGGAGGTGTTTGACAGGAAAAAACCAGTAAGAAGGGTAAGGTGATAAGGAGGTATTTCATTTCGATAAATTATAGCTTAAGTTCACTCATTTAAATTAGCAAAAATTGAGGTTATCTGGTCGGCTTTGTCGCTTTGGACTACTATTAGTACCATCAACCACCAATTTTGTATTATCTCCTGTTTCATGATCCCCCAATGAACTACCAAGCATAGCTTCACGCCGGAATACTAAATACCATGGGAAAGTTTAATAAATCGCTGGCTAAACGGTAGAATCATTCACGTAGCTCACCCTGAGGTAGGAAGCCGATTGCTTCGAAAAGTCAACTGCTTAGGTTGGTTGTACGACCCACATCATGATGTGGGCGCCAGGTATTTAAGTCTTCTCTAATTTTAGTAATCCTTTTAAGAGGATACGCACTGGTCTAAAACCATCATACTATGGAGAAGAATAAAATCAACCGAAGAAATTGGCTGCAACTGGGACTAGGAGCTACCCTAGGAACCATCTCTTTAAAAACCTTAGGCTGTGCCCCTGCAGCCACCGAAGATGCGCTTAAGCAAGTGTCCAACCAAACATGTAACTCTACTCAGTACGAAAGTATGGGGCCTTTTCACCCAAACAAAGATCAAAATGACAAGGATTTCGACCTGACCCGTTTCAATAGCTCAACTGAAACAGCAAAGGGCGATTTGATCTATGTACGGGGTAAGGTCACCGATGAGGATTGTAATCCCATTGAAGGAGCCCTGGTCCTGATCTGGCAAGCTAATTCGCACGGAAAGTATACACATGAATACGATACTAACACCGTAGCAGAGGATCCCAATTTTCAAGGCTGGGGACAAGTAAAAACCAATGCCAATGGAGAATATGGCTTTAAAACCATCAAACCTGGTCAATATATTTTTGACCAAAATGTGGGCGATTGGCGCACCCCACACATACACTTTAAGGTAGCCAAAAGGGGATATCACGAACTCATCACCCAAATGTATTTTGAAGGTGAGGAGCTTAATGAGAAGGATATATTTGCCTCTAAATTAAATGAGGCTGAGCGGGCCCAAGTCATCCGAAAGAGGGAACAAGGTGTGCCTGGTATCGAAGAAAATGCCAGCCTGATCACTTTTGACATTGCGATCAAGAAAGTACTGCGTGAGGAACAAAGCAAGGCAGAGTTTGATGAGTTTGTAGGTAATTATTCAGTGGATTTCAAATCTACTCCCTTAGAGGAAGAAATGATACAATTCTTTGGAGGCACTCGAGAGAATTTGATTCTAACCATATCCAAAAAGGAAGGTTTGCTGAATGCCGAAATGCCTATTCAACCCTTATGTGAAATCTACCCCAAAGGAAAGGATCGATATGAATACAAGGCCTTCGATACGGATATCGAATTTACCCGTGATGGCAACAATCAAGTCACAGGCATAACTTTCCATCGCCACTTTGAGTTTCCGGAAATAACCGCCGTGAAGCTTTAAGTAGATTCCTGTTTTCTTGGTGAAAACACATGACAGAGGCCAAAGGGGGGCTCCTTTTGTTGGTGAAAACACATGGCAGAGGCCAAAGGGGGGGCGCCTTTTGTTGGTGAAAACACATGACAGAGGTCAACGGGGGGCGCCTTTTGTTGGTGAAAACACATGGCAGAGGCCAAAGGGGGGCGCCTTTTGTTGGTGAAAACACATGACAGAGGCCAAAGGGGGGCGCCTTTTGTTGGTGAAAACACGCAACAAAGAGCGGAGGTCACCGCGATAGACTACACACCAGTCATTCCAAGTACAATTAGAACCACTTAATTGTCAGATCAATCAATTTCTGCTTGAAATCATTGTAGGGGGGCATCAGTAGCTCCAAAGCATTGGGTATATGCTGCTTGAATACACCCCGTTCATTGGAGAATTCCAAGAAACCGGCGTGACCGTGTGCTTTTCCAATACCGCTATTATTGGATCCCCCAAAGGGTAGGTTTGAGTTGAAAAAATGAGCCGCATTGTGGTTGATACAACTTCCTCCGGCACGCGTATTGGCTAGAATATAATTGATGTTTTTCTTCTTGCTGCTGTAAATGTATAATGCCAGTGGTTTCTCTCGAGCATTGATTTCGTCAATCACTGTATCAATATTGGTAAAACTATAGACAGGTAGTACCGGTCCAAAGATTTCCTCTGTCATCAATTTAGAATCCTTAGCCACGCCTGTCATCAGCGTTGGGGAGATATAATCTTGACTTTCATCAAAATTTCCTCCGGCTTCCATTTTCGCTCCTTTCGATATGGCATCATCCACATACCCCTTGACACGCTTGTAGTGCTTGCCATTGACAATCCGCGCATAGGAAGATTCCTTCGAAGCATCTTCAGAGTAAAAGGCAGCTATATATTTTTTGAAAGCCATCATAAACTCCTCTTGCTTGCTTTCGTGCACAAACAGATAATCGGGAGCGATACACACTTGTCCGTTGTTGACAAATTTCCCCCAAGCTATTCTTCTTGCCGCAGTATCAACGTTGGCTGTTTCATCTACAATAGTCGGAGATTTGCCTCCCAATTCCAGGGTTACCGAGCTAAGGTGCTCAGCCGCCGCTTTCATGACAATTTTTCCAATACTGGGCGCTCCTGTAAAGAAGATATGATTAAAGGGAAGCTTCAGCAATTCGGTAGAAGTACTAACTCCTCCTTCCAATACAGCTATTTCCTTCTCCTCAAATATTTCACCCAATAGCTTCTTCATTACGGCAGAAGCATTAGGCGTCATTTCAGATGGTTTGATAATCACCGTATTACCTGCCGCAATGGCAGACACCAATGGGCCTAGCGTTAAGTTGATGGGAAAATTCCAGGGAGAAATCAACAGTACAACGCCTTTAGGCTCATAGACCACGCGCGAGCTCGATCCCATCAATGCGATGGGCGTAGGTACTCGCTTACTGCTCATCCAGGCGCGGATATTACGCTTAGTATGTTTAATTTCAGAAGTTACGGGATATATCTCCGTCAGATCTACTTCGCTAGGATGTTTCCGATAGTCCTTATAAAGTGCCTCCTTGATCTCCGGTCGATATCTCAAGACCGCATCATGTAGCTTGTTCAGTTTAGCAATTCGCTCTGAAGCGGTGGTATTGCCTAACGCATATTGGTGTGCTTGTTGAAGCTGGAATATTCTCTGAATATCTTTTACTTGTGTGTCTACTACAGGTTCAGATACGGCTGTGTTCATATGTTGAGGATTTTACTTTTAGTAATGAGAAAAAACTTCAAACGGATCAGGCTTAGGTGTTAATAAAGAATTGCCTCCCATTGAACAGTGGATTTACATCAACTTCAACGAACGACAAGCCTTCCTACATCAGTGGAGAGAGAATAAAAAAGAGCAATTTTAGCAACTTAGCAAAATATAATGTCGCAAATCTTTTGCTAGATAAGACAAAACAAGGTTTTTTCTACAATTTCGGAATCAAAACGGGCGTATTAGCCTTATAAGACTCATAATCGTCCTGTCCCCCCCACTTCTTATCGGCTTTTGCTTCCAACATAGGCACTCCACTTACGCGCGTTAGCAATAGAAACACAAAAAACGGGGAAATCAACGCCACCCACTGCCATCCTTGCAATACAGGTATGGCGATCAAGGTAACGCCCACCCAAAGGACGATTTCTCCAAAGTAATTAGGATGCCGCGATCGCGACCAGAGTCCCGTAGAAATAAATTTTTCCTTATTGGTAGGATTTTTCCGAAACTGACTTTTCTGCTGATCCGCCACTACTTCAACTCCAAAGCCTATCAGCCAGACGATCAAACCAGCAATAGCCAAGGGGCCGACCTCCACCACCTTAGCAGAGGAGATGGCGATGAATACCGGGGCAGCCGTGAGCGTCACCCAAAGGGCCTGTATGGTCCAAGCATTCAGGAAACGATAAAAATCTGGCTTGATCGTATCAAATCGATCATCTTTGCCCGCTTTTTGTACCCGGCGAAGCAGAAAGGTGCCTAGGCGTACCGCCCAGATCATGACCAAGACGGTCAAGATTATCGATCGTAGGTCGGACTTCCCACTTAGGAGCAGAGCGACAATCGTTACGGAAATATAGGTGAGGCTACCTGTGAAGTCATAGAATTTCTCTGTCTGCATCCGAAAGGCAGGAACAAAGGCGATCCAATTGATCAAGAAGGCCAAGGCTACGCAAAGGGCAAAAATAGGCAGACCATTGAACGTAAGTCCATGGTGAGATCCAGCCAGTGCCACGAGTATTCCGATGGTAGGAACAATAATTAAGCTCTTACGGATTTGTGATTTATTCATGATAATCAGCTCTAGGTTAGTCGAATATACTCAGTAACAGTCTGG
>JAHQWA010000455.1 GCA_019634045.1 Saprospiraceae bacterium | reverse complement strand
GTAGACTATAACTATAAGGTGGTTATGAATATCACCGACATTAATATTAGCCCAGGCGTGGTGCAAGAAAGACAGTATGTAGATGATCGCGAGATAGAAGACGGCTTTGATTATGTCCTGGATGAAAATGGCAATGTGAAGAAGGATACTTCAGGTAACGATGTCAAAGTGCCACGCCGCGTAGTGATTAGGGCAGAAGTTTTGGAAACTTACCAGAACAAGGTCGCTAATGTAATCGGCCGATTAGAATACATCGACCTAGAAAGAAATCAAATGGTTAACACAGATCAAGTGGCTGTGGAGGCAATTTTTGAGAACTATGCCGCTACGTTTAGAGGGGATGAAAGAGCGCTAAGCAAGGAATCTAGGCAAAGAATTGGAAATCGGCCCTTGCCATTTCCTGAGAATGCAGATTTGCTTTTTACAGCGGCAGAGCAAATGAAACCAGTCATCAAGCGGAAGATCTCAAGAACTCGCATCATTATCTAGATGCGACCAACAAAAGATAAGCCAAACGGCAGAAAGAAGCATAAACAACAGGAATAACAGGATTTGAAGCCATCGCAATCATTTGCGGTGGCTTTTTAGTTGTCAGCAAAATTGCTTTATTCTTGGCTTTCAGCTACTTTTGTTTGCTATCTTTTGCTTATAGGGTACTGAAAAAAGCCCGAAAGAGTGCTATCCAAATGTACGTCCATACATTGGTTTCCTTCGGGCGAAAACCTCTCAAAAGCCACTTGCGATTAGCCAAGTGAAAACGCTCCAAGTAGGATGCAAATGGCTGAGAAGATGAAATACCGAACTATTGTAGTTTTGTTTTTTGTGCTGAACTTTTGATGAGGTGGAAGCGCGTTTCGGACAATCTTCGTACATTTTATGCACTTGATTGGTTTCTTTACCGATACGAAGGTACGTATTTTATTACATTTTGTGAATTATTTTACGGAATTATTTTACTTAATAATTCTTCAATTGCTTAATATGACAGTTGGTCAACGAATTAAACATTTTCGCGAAGGGAAAAAACTTTCGGTGACTGACTTCGCTCAATTGTTGAAGGTCTCAGAAAGAAACGTGTATAATTACGAGGCCGACAAGACTTCTCCGCATACCTCTTTTTGGGAATCTCTATTTACTGTTTTTGAGGACCTCAATCCAAAGTGGATGTTAACGGGGAAGGGAAGCATTACAGTGGAAAACGGTGCTGGAGAAGTACGGGAATCTACTACTGCCTACCTGAAGAGGGAGGAGTTGACCGATTTGGTTAGACTAATAGATCGAGTTAAGGAATTAACCCGGAAGGTAGATCAATTAGAGCAGGATATTATAAAACTGAAACAGGAATAAGTGGTTTGTTCTATTCCGTGGTGCGACTCACATATCTTTGCACGCCAAGATATTCATCATCTTCTTGCCCATCATTATCCCAGTCAAGAACCGTAGAAAACTGCAGTAAGCCGTTAGGTTCTTGCTCAATTATGTATTGATAGGTTACATTAGGCTCAATCATCATCAGGGTATCATTAAAGGCGTTCCACATACCTCGATCTTCACTTACGACATCTCCAGCGACATTGAAATAGGCCCGTCGATACTTGTTGTCTAGTTCATAGTAGGTCTTGACAGGCTTGACAAAGTACACCTTGTCCCATTCCTCTTCTTTGATCTCTAATACGTAAGATGAATCTGTATTTTCAAAACTATTGACTTTTACTCGAAGAGAAACCATTTCCCAAGTTCCAGGTAAGGTGTTTGCCAATTCCAAGGTCTCCGCTTCAGCTTCCTGGTTTTTAGGTTCAGTCTGACAGCTCGACAAAATAAAGACGGCAAGTAGGAGGAATGCAATTTGCTTAATCATACGACAAATTTCGTTTCGCCTCAAAATAAGCAAAAATGTCAGCTAGCCTAAGCGAGCTCACATTTTTGCATTGAAATTCCGACTTGAAAAGCGATTTGTCGGTTAAGAGATAAGATTGGCTTGAACCTAGATAGATCCACCCGTCAACCAACGCATAATGAATACTAGGGCGATACTTACTACTAACCCAAAGAATACTTTGGCTAGATCCATCCCCAGCATTTTCCAAGTTTTGCCCACTACTTTATTTTCGAGGCGATAACGCACGGCAATCTCCCGACCCGCCAACAGGCCTAAGAAAACCCAGGTAGTACTCATTGGTACATTGTTCAATTCTTTGAAATATAGAAGTACCAAGCCATAGATAAAGTCGATGATTGTAGCAGATCGAACGTCTACCGTATTGGTTTTAGCCTTTACAATTTCTTGAATAGCTCCACCTCGTCCGTAGAAGATATAGGCTAAAAGGCTGAGCAGAATGACTAATGAAATAGCTAATTCTCCACCACCTAGTGAGCGAGGTAAGTAGACGTATATATTAGCAAAATCCTGAATCAACCATTGAGACCAAAGAAAGCCAGTAGAAAGCCACTGTAGGACACTCCACAATTGTTTCTCCTTTTTCTTAATGGGGTTTTCAATAAAACGCTTCTCTACAGCCTTGGTAATCACGATATAAACCAGGATGGCCACACCAAAAGCTACCGCATAACCTAAGAGAGACTTGGTAACCATGCTCCCCAAGTTTTTGGGGTTGAAGAAGGTCAGTATTAGGAAGGATGTACTTACCGGAATACCCGTTCTAGTCAAGACCATCAGTGTGAGCGGAGGGAGGAGATAAGCCCAGCCAAAGTTGTCTGGGACTGGGTATTTGGATAACCTTGAGTAGGAGACATCCCCGCTATAATTATACCAACCATAAACCAGGGTAGCGGTGAGAATCGATCCTGCAAAGATCCAAAGAATATACCAGGGGCGGTCTTCATTGGAGCTTAAGAATGTTCCTAGTGTTTGAATACTATCATTTCCCACAACTGCATATCCAGCTAGAATAAAGCCTAGCCATGCCACGATCATTGTGTAATCCATTGGGTATTGGTATTGTATCTTCTCCGGGAATTTTGGTAGCCAAATAAAATCAATGATCCTAAATAATTGATAATTAAGGCAGAATTAGCTTCTAAATGATTGAAAACAGAAAAATTGCCAGAGAACCTTATTGTATAGATGGCTAAAGATAATGATTCAGGTGTAAATTGAATGTGAAGAATTATTCCTTTGATTTTTCCCATTCTTGTACCGCCCCTCGCAACTTGTTTAGGATGGCCTCTATCTTGTAATTCTCTTCAGACAGCACATGGGCCTTTCCATCATGTTGCTCTATTAGCAGCAGTCTAGTGACTCCTCTTTGTTGGTTTGGATTGACCAATGACTTATTGCCGGCCACCGTAATACTGGCATTTTTGATGTCCCGAAAATAGCTTTTGCCATAGGTGGTTTCCACGGCGTCGGCGTAAATGAGGACAGGGCCCGTTTTCTGATACGTCCAAAAGGTAAAGAAGGAGGTGCCTGCCGCTATCATCCCTAAAAAGAACAGCAACATAGCAATAATGATATTGCGTTGCCGATTCTTGCCCTCTTCCTTTTTCAAAAATAGCCAGGTACAGAGTCCAAAGGCGATGACACTTACTAGAACACCAGCCCAGACGGCGATTCCTGAGCTGCTTTCCAAGGGGTCAAAACGAATTAGGATTTCTTCCATCTTGTTTTGATATTTGGTATTATTGTCATTTAATCGTTGTTTTAGGAAAAGAGAGTATATCTACTCCTAAGATTGCAGGTATCTTCATTGTGCTTTAGATATTGATCATAGATGGTAGAAACACAAGATCGAGCCTACTGGCTTTTCCAAGCTCACCCTAAAAAGTTGCATTTGGTCGATGCCCTAAGAGCCAATGCCCTGCATTCCTTTTGGGTAAAAGCACACAAAGATAAGATTCACGCCGGAGATAAAGTGATTTTATGGCAGACAGGTAAGAAATCCGGGGTCTATGCCTTGGCTACCGTGCGATCAGAACCCCGGCAGGTCGAATTGGGCGAGGAGGAAAGCAACTATTGGCTGGAAGCTGGGCCAACTGAGCGGGTGAAATTAAAGGTGGATTACAATTTATGGAACCGACCAATAGATCCCAATACGCTAAAGGGCTTACCCCCCTTCGAAGACTTCAATGCTGGACTTTCCGGTACCAATTACATGGCCACAGAAGAGCAATTTTCCTATTTGGAGGGGATATTGCAAGAAACGAATGCTTTAGAGGAACCCCAGCCTGAATACCTCCTGCGCACCTGGCTAAACCCACCGCACAACTTGGTACTCTATGGTCCACCTGGTACCGGTAAGACCTATCAAACGGTCAATCATGCGCTTTCCATTATTGAAAATCGTACCCTGGAAGAATTGGCGATGGAAGATAGGATGGCCTTAAGAAAGCGGTTTAATCAGTACATGGGGCAAGGACAGATCGCTTTTCTAACCTTTCATCAATCTTTCGCTTATGAGGATTTTATTGAAGGTATTAAACCCGTGGTTCATGAGGGGAAGGTGACCTACGAGGTACAAGACGGGATCTTTAAGATCATGTGTGATGATGCGCGAAGGTGCCTTTTAGAAACCTTGGTGAATGCCCATGCCTTACCCACCCAAGAGCTTAAATTTGGCCAGCTATTCTCTGCCTTTTTACAATACATTAAAGGAGAAGATTTTACTTTTTTCTCTACACCAAAGAAAAGACGCATCTTTCTGCATCGGGTTTTGAAGTTTGGTAATCTATCGGTGAGGATGGAGAAGTCTTTTTCTACCCTTACTGTTTATAAAGATCGACTCAGGAAGTTATACCAGACCTACCCGCATCCTGAAATGATCCAATCGATTGAGGATATTCAATCCTTAGTGGGATCAGAACCTCCCCGGGTGTATTTAGCGATCTTTTTAGCCTTAAAGAACTTTGAAGCGGATCTCTTACACCAATTAGAGCTGTTAGCTAGCATTAATCCAAGCGGGGAAGACACTAGTGCTTTTGAATTTCCCTTGATTACTGAATCGATGTTAGCCCAATGTCGAAAGTATGTGATCATTATTGATGAAATAAACCGTGCCAATTTATCGGCTGTTTTTGGTGAACTCATTACGCTTCTAGAATCTGATAAGCGGGAAGGCGGGCCGGAGTCGTTGAGTACACTTTTACCCTATTCAAAGACTTACTTTTCTATTCCCCCGAATCTGTATTTGATTGGAACGATGAATACGGCAGATCGAAGTGCAGAAAGCTGGGATCTGGCTTTAAGAAGGAGGTTTATTTTTAAAGAACTGGATGCTGATCCTGCGCTGATACCCAAGTTATTACATCCGCCAATGGTGGCCGGGATTGATCTCAAGAGACTGTTGGAAACGATTAATGCCAGGCTGGGAAGACTACTAGATAGAGATTATAAGATCGGTCATGCCTTTTTTTTAAACATACATTCGCTGGCGGAACTGAAATCTGCATTTTCTTTAGCCATTATTCCCTTGCTAAGAGAGTTCTTTTTTGATGACTTAGGGAAACTTGGACTAGTATTAGGGCCCCAATTTGTTAGAATTGAACGACAGCAAGAGGAAGACTTTGCCGAATTTGATTATCCCTACTTGAGCGAGTTTATCCACCAACCCCAATATGAACTCCAATCAATAGAAGACCTAAAGGAACTCGATTTTATACGTATATACGACAAAAACTATCAAGCATAATGCGCGATCAATTCAGAGTAAAAGAAAGGATGCATAGTAGATTACAACAAGTATTTTGGTGGGGTGCGGTGATCTGGGGATTGGGCTTGCTGCAAGCTTGCGGTCCTTCAGGGGCGCAGGTAGCGGGCATTGATCTCAATGAGCGCTTTGTGTATGCTTTGTATAGCGGTAATCTTACCGTGGTAGATTCCTGTCTAAAGGCGGGAGCGGATGTGCATGCCAGAGATGTCAACGAGGTACCAGCCATCATCATTGCCGCTAATACCGGAAATCAGGAAATAGTTAAAAGACTGCTGGCTGCAGGGGCGGATGTGGATACCCGTAGTCCGCTGTATTACAACAGTACCGCTTTAATGGAAGTTGCGGCCAATCAGAATGTAGATATGGCTCGGCTGCTCATAGAGAATGGAGCAGATGTTCATCTGATCGACTCCTTTGGTGATCCCGCAATCAATTGGGCCTCCTACTATGGTCATATCCCCTTGGTTGATCTTTTGGTGGAAAATGGGGCCAGTTGGGATGTGGATAGTGAGCATGGCTCGGCCATTGAGGTCGCCATGAAACAGTGGAATGATGAGTTGCTGTCCTATTTTATAGATAAAGGAGCAGGGGACCCCTTGGAAGGCGAGGATAAGGCACTATCAGTGGCTGTTCGGCAAGGAAATCTCCAAGCCGCAGAGCAGTTGGTGGCAGCAGGTGTGTCTGTGGACCTCAAAGATGAGCTCTCAACGCCCATCCTAATCAGTGCAGCTTCAGCAGGGCATTTAGATATTGTAAATCTCCTACGTTCCAAAGGCGTGGATATTGATGTGATGAATAGGGTGGGGCAGACCGCAGTCGGGCGGGCGGCCTTTTTTGGTCATGTCCAGGTAGTGAAGGCACTGCTAGACAGCAGGGCAGATGTCAATTTGACTGATGATAAATATGCCTTATCACCACTAATTAGTGCGGCGGCAGGAGGTAATCCTGAGATTGGGCAACTGCTAGTAGATAGAGGAGCGGATCTTGATCATCAGGAGGGTATTTCAGGTTTTACGCCACTAATGATGGCCACAGCTTACCGACAAGTAGATTTTGTGAAAATGCTACTAGACGCTGGGGCGAATCCCTATATCAAAACCATGGAGGGAATGACGCTTTCAGATATGGTAGGTTATGCCAATAATCCACAAATAGCAGAGATGATTCAGCAATACCTAATGAAGAATTAGGATGGCAGGTTTGCGAACCATACGCGTTTTTGAACACCAGCTACTGCGGGTTGGAGAAAAGGTAGGCTCTGTCCGTTTTGAAGATGCTGATTTCCAGGCCATAGTTAAATGGGCGGAGGGGCGAGATTGCCCTTATCTGAAGATCGAGCACCAGGGGGTTCGGTTCAATAGTTATGTGGGCGTGGTGCAGTGCCATAGCTTGTGTATCGAGATCTTGCCTAAACTAGATCGATGGTTGCCTTCCAGGGACGCCATTCAGTCCTGCCTAATTGAAATGTTAAAGGTTGCTCGCTTTTTGAAAATCGATACCTTCCGGTCGGCGGCTATTGCGGTGAAGGCCTTGCCATTGATAGATCTTTTTTGGAAGTTCTACTTAGAGGAAGTAGCTAAACTGCTACAAGAGGGCTTGATTCGATCCTATCGACGTGAGGAAGGGTGGAAGCCCTATTTAAAGGGGAAGCTGGTATTGTCCCAGCAATTGCGTGCCTCGCAATCGGTTCAGGGGTTCTATACGCATGCTACGAGTTATGATTATAACCATCCTTTGAATGCGGTGCTGTATGGAGCTCTATTAGTACTTAGACGTTTGCCGCTTTCGCCGACTAATCAACAGCTCTTGGGACAGATTCTGAATCGTTTTCCAAAACTTCATTATTCAACTGGCTTGTTACGCCAACTCGATACCTGGCAGTTAGACTGGAAAACAACCCGCTATAAAGATGCACTATTCTTGGCCAAAATGATCGTACAGGACAATAGTCCAGATGTTCGTTCGGGAGTCCAGCATGGCGTGGCACTGATCTTTGACATGAAGACTTTGTTTGAGACTTACATCTATCAAATGTTAGTGCGGTCCAAGCCTGAGCAGGCTCGAGTAAGTTATCAAGAACGGCGGTTCTTCTGGTTAAAAAGAAGTATTCGACCCGATATCGTTTGTGAATGGGAAGGAAAAAGAGTGGTCATGGATACCAAATGGAAGATGCTTCCGAAAGGGCAACCTCCTATTGAGGATTTGCGACAAATGTATGTCTACAATAAGTATTTCCGAGCGGCTAAAGGCGTCTTGCTATATCCGAAATTAACTGTAAATGAATCGATTACAGCCCCCTTTCATGGCGTTGGTGCAGCTGTCGATCATGGGGTATGCGAGGTGAGATTTCTGGATCTAGTGCAAAATGGGCGACTTAACTTGGGAATTGGTGAAGCGCTGTGGGATAGCTTTTGATGCGATACTGCTTTTTTGCAACTTGGGTATAGGCCAAAAACAATGGGACTGATACAATCCGTATCAATCCCAAAGAATATTTTTTTTGATGAACTTGGTAAGACCCCCTACACCGAAGTGCAGGGGGAGATTTACCTTATTGTGGTAAATAATCTAGTGCCAAGTTTATGTAGACAGGACCAATTCTATTCTTACTACTCGATGTCATGCTGGCCTATCTGTATAGAAGTCATCTCAAAAAAAGCCTTTTGCAACGCAAAGATTCTTTTTGAGATGCCCTCTAGTATTATCTCTTAAATTCCATAGGAGAATCCTAGACTATAAGTAACTCCTCTTTTGTATCTACCGTAAATGTATTCTTGACCTTTGAATTCGGAAAAGATCTCATAATCAGGATTGATCAAATTGATCGCTCTAAGTTTGACTTGAAATCGTCCAAATTTCTTAGCAAGCGAAATGTCTAATTGAGAACGACCTCTTTCAAAGATGTCTGGGGTACCTTCTACACCAGTAGAGAATAATCGATCCCCAAAGAAGTTATAGGCTACGATGGCATCCCATCCTTTATCTCGATCGACGAAACTCAAGTTTACGTTTGCCACCAATGGGGATTGACCAACTAACTCCCTTGTTTCTGAGAAGTCAGGATCTACGTCCCGTGCTCTTAGTAGTTCCTCTTCATCAAGAGCTACTTCGGATTGGATTAGCGCCATGTTAGCACCAATATTGAACTTAGCTAGACTTGGTGAGATGAAATCCAGTGCTTTTCGCACTTCAAATTCTGCACCAAAGAGCGTAGCGTCAGTTGAATTAACCCAGGTAAACTGTGGATTACCAGCAGGCCTAAAGGTTCTTACAATTGGGTCTTGGAACTCCTTATAGAAGGTACTTACAGCGATCATCTCGCCAGGACGAAGAAAGTATTCGTAACGAAGGTCTATGTTATTGATTCTAGATCTGGTTAGATTTGGATTGCCAAAGACGGTGGGGTCACCGATGAAACCAAAGGATCCAAATGGAGCGATCTCCCTCATGTTCGGACGAGCTAGTGTGTTGGAGTAGCTAGCTCGCAAGTTCATATTGTCGTTCAAAGCGTAGATGAGGTGTGCAGCAGGTAGTACATCTAGCTCATCAATTTCTCCAATAAAATTTTCTGGATTTGGGTTCAACTCAGCTGCGGCACTTTCAACGTAGTAGTCTGTGCCCTCGATTCTAGCACCAAAAATACCTTTTAATGCGGGAGTCAATTGATAGGTCAACATACCGTAAGTAGCCCAAATCGAAGTCTCGCCAATATAATTGTTGGCAGCTTGTGTATCATCGACAATATACAATCCGATGGTATTTCTGGTCGGCGTTGTTTCAACTACACCAGTATTTGTAGGTCCAAAGTAGACATCTGCATCACCTGCATAAACTTCGCCCTGAGATCGTAGTACATTGTAAATGTTTTCGGTGAAATTTCTATCCGTTGCGGTATAAAGGCCACCAAACTTGATCTTATTAGCTTTGTTAGCGCCTTGTGCTATAGGAATTGTGATATCCACTTTGGCTTCGTATGAGTCATCTTGTAAAGTCCGGAAATAGTGTCCAGGACTAAGATACTGAGAAGTGGTAATGGAATATCGATCGGATTGGATGATATAAGTGTTTGCAAAAAACCTTAGGTCAGGTTCCTCTTGTGTGGTCCTAATGACACTTCCAGCCCATTCAATCTTAGTATTTCCAAGGCTTGGTAATACATGGGAGCCACTACCAACTAAATCTACCAATTCTCTTTCTCTAAAGCTTAGCGTTCTAGATTCAAATAGGTCAACTGGACGAGCAATTCCGAAGGAGCCATAATCCCCATCTAAGACCCGTGCCTCTTGTGTACCCTGGTGACTATAGATAGCGTAGAGGCTAATTTCATTATTTGAAGAGGGTCTAATGGAGATCCCAAATAGCCCTCCAATATTGCTTTCCTCTTGGCTTCGAGTATCACTCATCCCAAAAGTCTGCTGTAAGAAATCATCACCGCCCAGGTTTCTGAAGTTGTTGTTTTCGGCTGCTTCGTAATGAGTGAAATCCTTAGAGAAGTTGGCGGCTAACAGTAAACCAATTGGTACGGAGCCGGCTTTTACTTGATTTCCAATATTGAAAGAGAGACTGTAGTTTGGACCTACGCTTTTGAGCGATGGTGCCATTTCTGTATTAAAGGATTTGGCGATATCATCGAGCTGTGCAGCTAAGGCATTATCACGCCTCGCCTGAGAAGGAGCGGAGCGAGTTAGTAGCGAGCTGGAAACACCTTCTAGCTTCGGGTCCTGTACTGAAGCAGGGATATCGAGGAGGCCATCATTGAAACCATATTGGGCTTGGCCACCAGCGTCAAAGGATAGGAAATTGTCAATAAAGGAACTTTGTGTATTGTAAGAGGAAGATACAGATACACCGTAAGTGAATCGTTCCGGGAGCGTCTTAATTTTAATGTTAACATAGCCACCGGTAAAATCTCCAGGTAGATCTGGCGTAAAACTCTTAGCGGCGATAATATTATCCAAAAGGTTACTTGGAATCAAGTCCAATTGGGCACTATTGCGGTAAGGGTCAATACTTGGTAAACGGGTACCATTTAGAGCTGTGGTGGAATACCTATCACCCAGGCCACGCACGTAAACGTATTTGCCGTCCACGATAGTTGTACCCGTTACTTTTTTCAAGGCGCTAGCAGCATCACCGGCACCTAAGCGAGAAATTTCTTGAGCGGAAATACCATCTTGAATTTTATCAGATTTCTTCTGAAGCATCAAAACGGCATTTTCGGTTCTTTCGATGGCTTTTGCTTTTACCACAACTTCCAAATCAAGCTCTACAGCATCATCAGAAATGGCTACATCCAGATAAGTAGTCTCATTGGCCTTAATTTCAACTTCGACCACTTTTTTATCCATGTAGCCAATGTAGCTTACATGAATAGTGTAAATGCCAGGTACTGCATTAAATTGGTATTTCCCGTCGAAATCTGTGGCTGTACCAATGGCAGTGCCTTCGATTAGAACGTTAGCTCCAATTAAGGTTTCCCCCGATTTTTCATCAACGATAGTACCCGATATGGCACCCTGTTGTGAAAATGAGGTAGCTACAATCCCTAACAATAGGAGGGGTAGGAAAAAAAGCTTTTTCATAGTTATTAAATTGCACTAGATTAAAAAAGGAAGAAGTCCCGGACCATTGATCCGGGACTTGCGATAGAAATATGATTAATTATTTTGTTACAATAAGTTTATGCGCTATTTGCACACCTTCAGCCTGTAGTACCACAAAGTAGT